>JAILID010000078.1 GCA_024695465.1 Lachnospiraceae bacterium
CGGATGCGGCCCTGGCTGCCGGAGCGCTGACGCCGGAAGAGGCGTTGGAAGAAAAGAATGAGACGGGCGATAATGAAACGCCGGGGACGGAAGGCGCGGCGGAAGAGACGGAGGCCGCGGCGTATGCCGGAGAAGCAGGGATGTCGGGAGATGCGAGTGCGGTTCCGCGCCTGATCTTAGTGGGCGGAGAGCTTTACAGGGAGGCAGGAATCGCGGAGACGATTGCAGGCGGAATGTACGATTTTGAATTTGAAAAAAATGTTCCGCAGACAGAGGAACCGTCGGAGGAGCTGAGCGCCAATTTTGAGGCGGAAGGCGGCGTTTATCTGGATGACGGCCGGATTGCGGTGTATGCGGACGGCAGCTGGTATGTTTTCATTTCCGCGAGAGAAGAAAGGTCTTGAATACGGTTGTTTTCCCGCTCCGGCGGGGCTGGAACGGGGCGGAATTACTATAATAAAGGAGGGATGAAAGATGAGGAACTGGACAAAGCTTATGACATGTGTTCTCGCGGCGCTTTTATTTGCCGCAGGCTGCGGAAACGTAAAGAGCAGTGCGGATTCCGCACCTGCCGCGATGGATATGATGCAGTCAGAGAATTATTACGCGGGCGGCAGCGTTGATGCAGAGGAATTCGGCTATGCTTTTGAGGCGAAAGCTGAGGCAGATACAACTTATGAGACGGCTGGAACGGAGGAACCGGCAGCTTCGGTTGAACCAATTGATCCGGTTGAACCGGAACCGGGTGAGGCGGAGATCGATCCCGCAGCGATTAATGAAAAGCTGGTTTACACCTGTGATATAGCTATTGAGACGCTGGAATTTCAGGAGAGCGAGAAGGCGCTCAGGGCTGCGATCAGCAAGTTTGGAGGCATTGTCGCGTCTGAGTCGACCTGGGACAATGACTATCGCTGGTATTATGATGATTACCGCAAGACCAGCGGGACCCTGACCCTTTCCATGACGGTCCGAGTCCCTTCGGCAAAATACGAGAGTTTTCTTGCTTCTCTGGAAGGGGTCGGGGGGAAGGTTACCAACCGCTCCATGAATGTCAAGAATATCACGAAGACTTATAATGACCAGTCGGTTCTCATTCAATCGCTGGAGACCCAGGAAGCCCGTCTGAATGAGATGATGGGGAAGGCGGAAACCATTGAGGACATGATTGCGGTGGAGGCTCGTCTTACTGATGTGCAGACGCAGCTGAACCAGGCCAGGACCCGGCTTGCCTCGATGGATACGGATGTGAATTTTTCAACGATTAATCTGACGTTGGAGGAGGTTGTAAAATATACCGATGTGACGGTGCAGCGTACTTTTGCTGAACGCTTCGTATCGACTTTTAAGGATTCCTGGGAGAATTTCCGGGACTTCCTTGAGAACCTTCTCTTCCTTCTGATTTATCTTCTTCCGTATATCGCCGTTGCGGCGCTTGTCATCGCAATACTCTTTGCGGCTACCAGGAATAAGAGAATGGAGCGGAAAGAACAGAAGAAGGCCCGAAAGGCAGCTAAGGAGAAGGAGCGGGCTGAGGCCGGCGCGGCAGAAGCTGCAGCTGTGGTGAAGGCTGAGGCTGAAGAGGTGAAAAAAGAAGCGAAAAAAGAAGATTGAAAAAGGGGGATTGAAGAGGAGGGAAGCTTGAATGTGTCCGGTTGAGCTGAGTATGCAAGGTTCCCCATCTTTAATCTGAAGAAGAAGATGTCAGGCTGGCGCGCGAAGAGATTCGTACGCCAGCCTTTTTTTAATCAGCGTTTTATTTGCTGTTAGGATACTTTTGCCCCGCAGACCAGGGGGAAAGCAGGAATCATACAATAGTTCAGGCCTTTTTCTTTCCGTGCCTGCACTCACGCCTCGCAACCCCATCCATTACCATCGTAACGTCAGGCCTGTCCGGTTCGATATCCAATGCCTTCGAAAACTGGGTCGTGTAGAGCTCATGATAGACCCCGTCCTTTATTTTTATCAGGTCAGCATGCTGCCCGCGCTCGACGATTGCGCCGTCTTTGACGACCAGGATTTCGTCCGCAGCCAGAATCGTGGAAAGCCGATGCGCAATCAGGATACTGGTGCGGTCTTTGATGAGAGGATCGATCGCTTCCTGGATCTTCTGCTCTGAGATGGAGTCAAGCGCGGAGGTGGCTTCGTCAAATACGAGAAGTGCCGGGTCTTTCAGGAGCACCCGGGCAATGGAGATGCGCTGCTTCTCACCGCCGGAAAGCTTTAATCCCCGGTTTCCAACCATGGCGTCCAGGCCTTGTTCCTGGCTTTCTACAAAATCATAGATATTTGCCTTTTTGAGCGCCTCAATCATCTCTTCCTCGCTGGCGTCTTCTTTCGCGTAGAGAAGATTTTCCCGGATCGTCCCGTTGAAAAGATAGGTTTCCTGGCTTACGATACCAATCTGCTTCCGCAGCCAGGAAAGATCAAGCTTCCGCACGTCAATTCCGTCAAAGTTGACGCTTCCGCCCGTCACATCGTAAAGCCGCGGGATCAAATTGATCATAGTGCTCTTACCGGAACCAGAAGGACCTACGATGGCGATGCATTTCCCGCTGTCAAGCTTGAAATTGACGTCTTTCAGAATCTGACGTTCTTTGTCATAAGAGAAATTCACATGAGAAAATTCAACCTGTCCCGTACACGCCTCCGGAATAATCGCGTCTTTCGCGTTCACAACTTCCGCAGGCATGTCAAAATAATCAAATATTCTGGTAAAAAGGGCCATGGAGCGGATCCACTCAACCTGAATATTTAAAAGCGAGTTGACAGGCATGTACATTTTTCCGAGAAGCGCGACCAGAACGGTAATGTCGCCGACCGTAAGGTCCGCGTTATATTTCATCATCAGGATTCCGCCGACCAGATAAAGAAGCATCGGCCCGATGCTGGCCACCGTGGAAATGACGACCCGAAACCAACGGCCTGCCATCTGCTCTTTGATGCTTAAATTGATCATTCGGCGGTTTGCGTTTTCATATTTTGCGTACTCCCGCTCTTCCCGCCCGAAAAGCTTGACCAGCAATTGTCCGCTGACCGACATGGTTTCATTCAGGATCCCATTGATGTCATCCGAAGCAGTCTGGGCCTCTTGCGTCAGGGTCCAGCGCGTCTTACCGGCGCGGCGGGTCGGAATGGTGAAAAGGGGAATGATGATGACGCCGAGTGTGGCCAGGATCCAGTTGCGCCGGTACATGGCGACGACTGCAATGATGAGCGTAGTCGCATTGGAGAGAATACTGGTCATCGTGTTGGTGATGACCATGCGGACGCCGTCGATGTCAGAGGTCATGCGGGTGATGATATCGCCCTGATTATTTGATGTGAAGAAGCGCTGGGACATCTCCTGAAGGTGACGGTACATGGTGTTCCGCATGTCGAACGTGATGTGCTGGGCAATCCAGGTATTCATGTAGCTTTCGAGAACCCCTATGAGGTTGGCGCCCAGCGTGACGAGCAGTGAGAGCACGATAAGGCGGACCAGCATCGGAAGATTGCGGCCGATGAGCCCCTCGTCGACGATCCGGCCGGTCAGGATGGATGGATACAAATTCAGCAATGAGGAAATGAAAATCGCAGCCAACACTACGACCATCTGTTTCCAGTAAGGCTTGATATAGGAAAAGACGCGTAGAAGCAGCGCTTTAGTGACTTTCGGCTGAGCCTTTTTCTCCTCTTCTGTCAGATACTGGCCTCCCATCGGGCCGCCCGGACCTCTGTGACCTGCCATAACAAACCTCCTTTATGTGTATACATAACCGTTTCATCTGCATTAAGTAGTATTACACAGGGCCTTCTTTGCGGGAATCCCTTATTTATGCGGTCTTTGCTCTTAAGTTGTTTTTATGAAATGAATAGCATCGCGTCCTCTTTCTGCTTCATGGACGCTCATATTTACAGGAAAAATGAAAGGATGCGGCAGAAGCAATTATGATGATAAATCAGCAGCAGATGCCATCTATCAATTATGATGATAAATCAGCAGCAGATGCCATCTATCCGGATGAGTATTTTTCTGCTAATGGATACCGTACCTCCGGATAGATTTTTACCTGTTGAAGGATTCGTATAAGTCTTCTGGATGCAGATGGCCAAAAGAGTACGCCGGGATCGACGAATAATGATTTCTTTTGACTCTTGAGGTTACAGCCACTTTCTCTTATGAAAATAAATGAGACTGGCAATGACAATGGTCAGGCTGACAAGAATAACGACCGGGTAGCCCATTGGAGATTCCAGTTCGGGCATATGGCGGAAATTCATTCCATACCAGCCGACAATCAGAGTGAGCGGCATGAAAATGGTCGTTACGACTGTCAGGACAGTCATTGTATTGTTCTGGGCAACCGCGATTTGGGAAGTGTAAAGCTCCCGAACCTGGCCGCTGTAGTCTCGAAGGTATGCTGTGATATCCTGAAGCCGTTCGACCCGCGCTGTGAACATATCAAAATAACGAAGGTTATGTTCGACGAAGAAGTTGTTTTCATTTTCATAAAACTCACGGCCCAGATCCATCAGCTGCTCGTAATGAGTGCGCAGCCGAAGGAGTTCTCTCCGAATCTCCGTGACCCGGACAAGCGTATCATTGTCGGCTCTTCCCTCCAGAATCGCGTCTTCAATCAGAGCAAGTTCGTCTTCATGTTTGCCAAGATAAGCGAGATCTCCGAATACGATCCGGTTCAAAAAATCATAGAGAAAGCGCTCGTAGCTTGGAATGCGCCAGCGCCGGGTCAGCCGGATGTCTTCGACGAGCATTTCGGCGTATCCGTGGTCGTCTATGAAGACGACTCCTTTCTCGTCCAACGCGAAGGTAAATTCGTGTTCAAGTTCCGCGATGTCCGTTTTATCAGGAATATTGAAGCCCCCTGTCAGGGAGTCGTAGTTGACTTCGGCTTTGGTGGTGTGGATGCGGTCGTATTCAATATCAAGATCGATTCCCATCATGAACGAGTCTTTGGTCTCGGTCCATTCTTTTGACGTCATGACCGCAACGTAGGGCTTATGGGAGCGCATGCAGGCTTCCAATGTAGAAGGCTCAAGCGTATCAGAGATTTTGTAGAACATATATGCCCCTTTCTTTTCGCAGCGGCGCGGATTATCATGCGGCGAGGCGCCGGCAGCGAGATGTCTGTGTTTCATCTTACCACGAAATGGCGGAAGGTTCAAGAAAGGCAATTGTAATTGCTCAATTGACTGTATTAGAAGAGAGAAGGCTCACAATACGGTTGAAATCTCGCGCTGTTCCCGTTCTTCCGGGGCTGAAAGGCTGTATTTTGGGAGGGGACGCACAAAAAACAGTTGAAATCTTGCTTTCCCCCCATTCTGCCGGGTCAGAAGTACTGTGTATACTGCATATAAGGGCAGCATCCAATCACAAGCGCCATCACGCCCCCAAAAGCGCCATCAAACGCGCACACGCACATGAATGGGGGTTAGAGTTGACAAAACAGGGACCCAGGTCTTACTATAATAGACGGAAACACTGACAAAACAGCAAAACGCACCATACAAGGAGGAAAATATGGCCGCTAACAAATACGCAGGAACAAAAACCGAGCAGAACCTCTGGACCGCATTCGCAGGCGAGTCCCAGGCGAGAAACAAATACACTTACTTCGCGTCCGCAGCAAAAAAAGCCGGCTACGAGCAGATCGCAGCCCTCTTTCTGAAAACGGCTGAAAATGAGAAAGAACATGCAAAACTCTGGTTCAAAGCCCTCGGAGGCATCGGCACAACAGAAGAGAACCTTCTCGCCGCAGCCGAAGGCGAGAACTACGAGTGGACCGATATGTATGAAACCTTCGCAAAGGAAGCGGAAGAAGAAGGCTTCACGCAGCTGGCAGAGCAGTTCCGAGGCGTTGCGGCTATTGAGAGACACCATGAAGAACGCTACAGAAAGCTTCTGGAGAATGT
>JAILID010000121.1 GCA_024695465.1 Lachnospiraceae bacterium
TTGAGCTCCTCCGCGAGGCGGCGGTTGGAAAATGAAAGACCCCTCATAACCGATTCAAGCCTCCTGCCGAAAACGCGCCTCTGTTTCTCCTTCTCCAGCCTGCTCCTCGGCGTGATGGATTCCGGCAGCTCATAATTCTCCGTCTCATAGAGCCAGCCGATGATGGCCGGGACCAGTGTTTCTGCGTCCGCATCCTCTTTCCCTGTAAGTTTTTTCAAGACCTCCGTCATATTTTCATGGTCCGCATAACGGTAAACGCCCTCCGCCAGACGAAGAATGGAGCGGCTCTCCCTCGCCGGTTCAATGAGGCCGCTCTTCATCCTGGAAATATTGGACGGAGAGCAGCCGGCAAAACGCGCTATGTCCGTATTGCTGCATTGCAGCAAATGAAAAAGATCTGTTATTCTCCCTGCCGGCATATAAGCCCCCTTAAGTCATTTTGTCACAAAGATTTTCAATGAAAATTTTTGTGAATTTACTGCAATTATACCATATTCCCATTAAAATCAAACTAAAATCTTAGTTTACTTACACAAAAAGAACAGGAGGCAACCATGGCAAAATTCTGTCAATTCTGCGGCCAGTCTCTCCCCGAAGATGCAGTCTTCTGCAAATACTGCGGTAAAAAGCTGCTGGCTGACCCTGCAGCAGAAAAAATGCAGCAGGCCTTCCCTGAAAAAAACCGGGCGCCAAAAAAGGAAGCTGCGCAGCAAATTCCTCCAAATCCCACTTCGAAAACAGGCAGAACTTCAACATCCGCGAAAGCACCGCCGCGAAAAGCTGAAACAGCTCCTGAAATGAGGGGTTCTTCCGTTCCCGGGACCCGGAACATCACGGCCCCGGCCGTTCCAGGTGAGATTGACTGCGGGGAAATAATCCTTGCCGGCCTTGACAGCATCCCGGTAAAGAGTGCCGTCACGGAAGAAGCCGGGAAGGTCCTCTCCCCGATTGCCGGAATCTTCAGCGGCCTTGGGGCCTTTATCGTCGGGATCTTCGGTATCTTCAAAAGACCTGCCGCCCTCATCGGCACGATCCTTCTTGCCGTCCTCTGGTTCGTTCTCGCGCAGATGCAGTACTCCGATTCCGATGTCGTCCGGACGCTTTCCTTCCTCACGTTCGCTCAGGGAGGTTTTGAGGAGGAACTCCCCGCAATGGTGGGGGGCATTCTCGGCAAGGGCACGGTCGGCGCGGCTCTCATCTCACTCCTCACCGGCGGTCTGAAACATGCATTTTCCGGTTTCGGGGTCATGTTCACAGGGCACGGTGAAAAACGCGGCATCCTGAGCATCCTGTTCGGTTTCCTGGCCGCGATCATAGTCTATGTTTTCATTTCCGGCATAAATCCCGCGCCTGAAACAGCCATGGCCGGTATTGCGGGTTCTATTCTTTCTCTTGAGGCGCTCGGAAGCGGCAGCGGCAGACTCTATAATCTGGCGCAGTCTCTGACCTCCAGGGTCCGGAACGGCGTCCGCACAGCCGCGCAGGGCAAATGCGGCGGGCTGCTCACCGGACTTGCGCTCGGCTTTGCATTTTCAGCAATTTCAGCATTCTATGTATGAGAGGTGCATTCTAATGAAGGCAAATACAATGATAAGCCGAATACCGGTTGTCTTCCTGCTCGTTTTTGCGCTGATGACAGCTTGTTTTCCTCTCTCTGTTTCCGCCTACACCCCGGAAGATTTTGTGCACCGCGACAATAAAGATGCAGGCCAGCCCACTACGCTTGTCGGCTCCTCCGATTTTGAACCTTTAGGCGTACAGGGCCAGGCTGTATGGAGCCTCTCAAGCATCAAGATGTACAAGTCATGGTGGGTGACAACAGATGCAGACAATAATATTACAGATGAATTCGCAAACTGGGATTTTACGGATCTGAAGATTGATGAAAACGGCGTCTCTTTCACAATGACGATGTATGGAGAGCAGTCTTACAAGCAGATCGTCAGAGCCCCCGGCGCAGTCCCGGTTCTAAGCGATGGTTTTCTTTTTATCACGGTCGACGGGGGTATGGACGATGATCCTTCGGGATGGATCTCTGTCGGAGTGAACGGCGCCGGGCGGGATACCTCCGAATGGTACAGCTCTTATGATGATTCGGTGAGTATCGGCACGAGCACGACGCTTGACGGGCGCAGCGCGCGCTCCCACGACTTCACCTCGATCATCCCCGAGCCCCAGGTTGGGATGGAGCCTCTTCACTTCATGGTCAACAGCGCCTACTGGGGCATCGATTTCATCTATACGGTTCCGGAGCCTGCCGCCCCGATCGTCCAAAATTCGACCTCCGGGGCAGAGACCGCTCCGGGTGAGGACTCCGGCGTAGATATCATTCAGGATATCCTGGAAAGGCCTGAAATCACCCCCTATCCTTACGAAGATTTCTACAATCCGGTTTCAACAGGCAATACCCCCTCCGCGGCCGCGGTGAGTGTCATCGGAGCCATTGCCGCAGCAGGCGCGCTCGGTGCCGGAACCGGCAAAGGAGGCAGAAAAAAGGGCAGGGACAAAAAGGAAGAAGAAAAGAAACAGAAGCGTTATAAGATGTATGTCCGCAAGGACTTCGGCGACGCCATCCAAAAAGGCGCCAAAGCTGTGTACGTCTATGCCCGGGTCACGGAGATCGTTGAAGGCAGGGAGTCCGATTGTCCCGAACAGACTAAATTGATACAGGTTTCCGGCAGGAATCTGATCGTAAAACCGGGCGGCATCGAGGGCCGCTGCATGCGCGCGGAAGTGAGTGCGCCTGCCGAGAGCGCTGAATCGCAGGGTACCGTCACATTCACGCTCTCCGGCCCCGGCGGAGTATTCCGCAGAAATATCATCTTCCGCATCATTGGCGAGCCCAGAATCGCATTTCCGGGGGATGCCGCGGATGGCAGAAGCTGGGATCTCAGTTACGAAAATAACGAAATTGAGATGGTGGCCGGCAAGGGCGGCTTTGAGAAATTAAGATTTGTGCTCTTGGACGCTGTTACTGAGCCAAAAGATATCCGCTTCCTGCAAAAAGGCGGATTTGACATCGAGCGCGAAAAGGATGCTGGCACCCGCTTCACGTATTATGCCTGCATCCGAAACAATACCGCCCCTCTCGAAAAGAAAGGCGGCATTTTCGGAGAGATTGAAGAGCGCCGGATCGTGATCGAGGCGGAATTCCCCGACGGACTGATCATACAGGGGGGATTTACCATAAAGCTGTATCCGGACGGCCTGTCCGTCCTGGCGGATCCGAAAAAGATCGAAAACGACCGTCTCATCGTCGATACCGTTGCGAATCCCGACGTCAGTCCCGGATATTCTCCGATCAATCCTGTGTTTTTTGAGATCCTGGCTTGTTACGTGGACGCCCGGACAGAAAAAGCCGTCATCGAGAGAAATCCCTCCTACCGCCGCCGCGCCCTCGACGATGACGGCAAATACGGCCTGCTGTTCAAGGAGAATTTTGAGTATGAAATGAATTTCTCAGGCAGTACCGCCATCGTGTTTACGCCCAAGACGACCCTGCCGATGCTGGAAGATCCTTATCTTGCATCCATGAAGCTGGTCGTTGAGGAACAGAATGTACACATGGAGGGCGATCTCCCCTTCGCGTTCTACGGTGAGCAGCCATTGCCTCCGAACTCGGTGGAATGGGAACAGGCATACGAAAGGCTGAAAAAAGATATCCGCATATTCGGTGTCGGAGACGATCCAACTCTAAAAGTTATCCTGCATAATGCCCGGAATTCCTCTGCCGCTGACCTGGAAACTGCCCGCAAAGCTGTCATCAAAGGCGGAGTGCTATTCTATCAGGAGTTCAACAATGCGGAACAGGAATTTGCAAACCTCTGCACCAGGTATATCCTCGTAGCGGGAACGATGGTTCATATCGGTGATAAAGCAGTCGAGATGATTTTAATAAGATGTATTGGGCAGGCTGCCGCACCGACAGCGGCCGCAATCATAAATCCCATGAAAAACATGCTGGCAACCTATATGGGCACTTATTACGCCTGCGGCACTTTAAAAGACGCGCCCAATTTTTTTGACACCATACTGAGCGGCTGCCAGGATGCCCTTGCCGGAATCTTTACCGGAGAAGAAAGGCCAACGCCCCAGACTCTGGGATATGTTGTCAGCGGTTACCTTATGGTCTGTTATATAAGACATTATCGCTATGGTCAGCGCGGGGAAAAAGGCGATGTGTACCTCTCCATCACGGCGGCCGTCGGAGACCTGACCTTTGAAGGTTTTAAAATGTGGGTCTCCGATGTGATCAAAAAGGGCTCCACATCCCTGATTAACTACGTAGGAAACCTCTGCGGCAATATATACAAAAAAATAATTGCAAAATCCGCTAATAAGGCCATAAGGAAAGCGGCCAGCGACGCATTTAACCGGAGCGTGAGATCGTCGATAGGAAGCAGCGGAGTACTGACAACCGGCGCTTACAATATGGCAAAAGAAGCTAAAATGCTTGCGCTGGACAATGAAATAGTCTTCCAGAACAGCCTTAAAAATAACACGGCCGACTATATCAATAAAACGGTCGTCGACAACCTGATGGCTGCTTATGGCTATGTAGAGGATCAGTTTGATAATAATTTTCTTGCCGGTCAGATTCTAAACTACCTGATCGGAGGTACCAAAGGCGAAGGTGATTCGCTCGGAAAAACCCCAACAGAAGTCCTCTGGGGTTATCTGACAGACAGGTTGGGGCTCAAAGTCGCGAAAATATGGGATTCCGCACTGAACCCCCTGCAAATAGAATGCCGCCTTGGAGACAATTATATCATTCTGGCCGTCGCAGGTTTGTATGCGGCTATCCCGCTCAGCGATAACATCTCCGCGTTTTTAGACATCGCATTCAGTTTCTCTTTCGGCTGGATGGAAACGCTCTGGAATAAATTCGCAAAAGCCAATGAGATGACAAGCCGTCCGGATCTTCTGGAAAATGCGCCGCTGAAACTCGAGACATTGGAACAGCAAAAAGAACGTCTTGAAAACCTTCCCTCCCTCGAATACAAGCCGCAGAAATAAAGGCTGCCTGCTATTCCGCCAGACAAAACGCCCCGGAAGCATCCGCTTCCGGGGCGTTCTTCACGCAAGCTTAAACGATTATCTCCACCTTGCTTCCGCCTGTTTTCTCCTTGGTTACCAGGATCTGCCGGTCGATCCTCTCCTTCAGCTCCGCGACATGGGAGATGATCCCCACGAGGCGGCTGCTCTCTGAAAGGTCGAGGAGGGTCCGGATCGCCTGCCTTAAGGATTCCTCGTCGAGGGAGCCGAAGCCTTCGTCCACAAACATGGTGTCGAGGCGGATCCCGCCCGCGGAGGACTGGATCTCGTCCGAGAGCCCCAGCGCGAGGGAGAGGGAGGCCTTGAAGGATTCGCCTCCGGAGAGGGTCCTGACGCTGCGCTGCGTACCGTTGTAGTGGTCGAGGACGTCGAGCTCCAGGCCGCTCTGGGAGAGGTTGCTTTCTGCCGTCTTCCGGCGTTTCAGTTCGTATTGATTGCCCGACATGGCGAGGAAGCGCCGGTTGGCCCGGGCAATGATCCGGTCGAAATAGGTTGTCTGGACGTAGGTCTCGAGCATGATCTTCTCTTTCCCGGCCAGTCTGCCGTTCGCCGTATCGGACAGGGCCCGGACCCACTGGTAACGCCGCTCCAGCTTCGAGAGGGCGGCCGTTCCGTCCTTAATCGCTTCCAGGATCTCCGTGTTGTTTTTCAGGCGGTTGAAGAGCTGCTTATCCTTTTCCCCTTCCGCTCTGCCGCGTTTTTCGAGCTCCTCCTGTTCCGCCATGAGCTTCGCTTTCTCCGGGAGCTCCTTCTCGGAAATCTGCTTCTTCAGGAGATCCGCGCGGCCCTTTCCCGCAGCCAGTTCCTTCAGGCCTTCATCGTACAGCTTCTTGCTCTCCTCAATGGCTTTCTCATAGCTTTCTTTGCGCCTTATGTCTTCCTCCTGCTGCTGCCGGGCTTCCTGCTCGCTGCCGAAGGCAAGCTCCCCGGAACAGGCCTCGATCTCCGCCTGCCTCGTCTCCTGCTTCCTGGAAAGCTCCTCAAGGGCGCGCTTAAGCTCCTCCAGCGCCTCTTCCTGCTTTTTCTGCATCTGCTCGGCCTTCGGGATCTGTTCGTCGAGTTCCTTTTTTCTTTCCAGCCGTCTGTTCTCGATTCCGATCTTCTCCCCGAGCCCGGCGATCTTCCGGCCTTCCGCCTCCATCTCCCGCTCCGTCTTTTCAAGAAGTTCAGACAGCGCGTTCCGGTCTTCTTCGGAGAGAGACAGCGTCTCCCTCATCTGGGCGAGCTGCCCGTCGAGGCGGCTGAGCTCCTCCCGGCAGGCGTCATAAGCCTTCCGGGCCTGCTCCAGCCTTTCTTTAATCTCGCCCTGCCGGGCCGCCTTCTCGCCTTGCGCCTTTTCTGCCGCCCGCCGCGTTCCGTAGGTCAGCTTCGCGGCCAGCTCCTTCAGCTGCTTTTCAAGGCTCTCGCTCCCCGCGGCGATGGCGGCTGCTTTCTTCTCCAGATCCTGAAGGGCTTCCCGGCTTTTGCCGAAGCTTTCCTTGCGCGCGGGCCGCTCTTTTTCAAGCTGCTCCCTGCGGGCGATCCGTTTATCCTGCTCCTCAAGCTGCGAAAGGGCCGCGGCAAGGGCTTTCCCGGTCTCCTTTTTGAGCCCGGCGGCTCTCGTCTCCGCCTCCTCAAAGGGGCAGTCCGCAAGGAGCTCTCCGATCACGCCCTCCGCCTCTTCGCGCTTCGCGTTCATGGCCGCGCGCAGTTCGCCTGCTTTCCGGCTGTTTTCTTCGGCCGTCTCACTGTCTTTCTTCGCCTTCGTTTCCGCGCTTTTTAAGGCCGCTTCCGTGGGCGCTTCCGGAGACTTGCCGGCCGGATGCGGGTGCTCCAGGGAGCCGCAGACCGGGCAGGGTTCTCCGGGAAGCAGGCTTTCCGCCAGAATGCCGGCCTGTTCGTTCAGAAAAGCCCGGTAGAGCTTCTGGTGGCGCTTCTGGGAGGCGTCCGCCTTGGCCGCCGCCGTGAGGTAGGTCTCTTTCGCCTTATTATATTGGCCGCCCAGCTGCTTATGCCCGGCCAGTATCTCGAGGAGCTTTCCAAGGCGTCTTTCCCGCTCCTTCAGCTGAGCGGAAAGCCCGCTTGCCTGTTCGCGCTTCGCCTCCGCGTCGGAAAGCTCCCGCAGTTCATTTTCACAGGCCTCCAGAGCGCGCTCGCAGGCCGCATAATTCGCGGTCTCCTGCTCCTTTAAAGCCGCGTTTTTCTCGAGTTCCTTCCCGGCGGCCCTAAGTTCCCGGCGCGTTTTGTCAACCTTCCCGTATTCCGGAAGCTCCGCCTCGATCCGCGCGATCTCTTTCTGGAGCGTTTCCGCCTCCGCCTGCCCCGCTTCCGCTTCGTCAAGGCGCGCCTTTAAGGCAAGAAGGCTCTCCCCTTTCTCCCGCCTTCTTTCGGCGGATGCCTTATAATCCATAAGCTGCCTGCGGCGTTCTTTCCATTCGCCGAAACGTGTTTCCGCCTCTTTCTTCTTTCCTTCCAGGCGCTCCCGCAGCTCGCCCGCGTTTTCGAGTTTGCCGCGTTCTTTTCGCTTTTCCTCCAGGCTCTCCCGGCCGGCTGCCAGAGACTTTTCGGCTGCTTCTTTCTTTTCATTTTCCAGATGAAGCTTTCCGGCGCCTTCCGCCTGGATCTTCCGAAGTTCTTCCCGCTTTGCGTATTTCGGGAACTCTGACTTGCGGGCGCTGATGTCTTCCGCCAGGCGTTCAATCTCGGGCTGTTTTTCCTTCGCGAGCTCCCAGGCTTCCTCCCGGCTGCGGACCTCCCCGGCCCGCCCCGCAAGCTCCGCCTCCAGTTTCTGTAAGTCGGCGCTCCACTTTTCAAGCTGCTCCGCCTGCTGGAGTTCCCCCCGGATGCTTTCCAGCCGCCTTTTCGTCTCGGCGATCCGCTCATTGAGCCGCGCCTGGGCCTCCGTATCTTCCCGGATCAGGGAATGAAGAAGGCTGATGATCGCGTCTGCCGGCAGCTTCCCCTCCCGGGCCTTCTCCGCTTCCTCCGCTGCCGCGTTTTCCTCGCCGCATTTGATGCCGCTTAGATACTGGCGGATGCTTTTCTTCCGGTCCGCGCATTTGCCCTCGATCTCCGCGGTCTCCTTCTTGAGGCGCTCCTGGAAGAGCTGGTAATAGTTTGTCTCGAAGATCTGCCGGAAGATGGCCTGGCGCTCCCTGGTGTCCGCAAGCAGGAGCTTCAGGAAATCCCCCTGGGCGATCATGGCGATCTGGGTGAACTGGCTTCGGTCGATCCCTAAGATTTCCCGGATCTTCTCCCGGACCTCGGCGTTTTTGGTCACGACGCTGCCGTCGGGCATTGTCAGCTCCGCGGCCGCCTTCTGGGTCGTGAACCCCCGGCCGCTTTTTTTGGGGCGGTCGTATTCGGGATTGCGCCGCACCGTATATTCTTTTCCCCGGTAGAGGAAAGTCAGCCTGACCTCCGTGGGGGTCTCGGGAGACGCGTATTTGGAGCGGAACATTCCGGCGTCCCTCGTCTGGCCGCTGGCTTCCCCGTACAGGGCGTAGGTGATGCCGTCGAATATCGTCGTCTTGCCCGCGCCGGTATCGCCGCTGATCAGGTAGAGGCCGCTTTTGCCTAATTTTTCAAAATCCAGCAGTGTGCGGCCCGCATAGGGGCCGAAGGCGGACAGTTCCAATCGGATCGGTCTCATAAGCTTTCCTCCCAGATGTGTTCCATGAGCTCTCTTGAGAAATCCTTCTGTTCCCCGCTCATGGGCCTCCCGTTCTGCTGCTCATAGAATTCCTCGAAGAGCGTGAGCGGGGATTTGTGTTCAAGATCCTCCGGATCGGCAAGGAGCCCTGCGGCCTTTGTGCGGCTGTTCTGGTAATCAAGGCTCATCAGATTGGGATAGATGAGGCGCAGCTTCCCGACCGCGTCCGGGATATCCTCCTCGTCGGTGAGGGTGATATGCAGGTAATCATCTACAGGGCTCCCCTCATAATTGGGCCGGTAAGTCAGCTCCTCATAGCTTCCTTCGATCTCCCGCAGGTCCCGGAGGGGCGCAAGCGGAAGGGTCCGAACGGCAAGGCTCCCTTTCTCTTCCATCGTGAGCAGGGTCAGGGATTTTTCCTGCTTCGCCTCGGAGAAAGAGTATTTCAGGGGGCTGCCGCAATAGCGGATGCGCTCGGAGCCTATGTTCTGGGGACTGTGGATATGGCCTAAGGCCACATAGTCGAAGCCCTCGAAGACGGCCGCGTCGATATTGTCGCTTCCCCCCACGGAGATCTCCTCTGAATCCGAACGCGCCGCACCGGTTACAAATTGGTGGGTGACCAGGATATTTCTCTCCCTCCGGTCTATACGGAGGGCTTCTACCGCGGTCTTAAGCGCGTCGTTATAGCTTTCGATCTTCGCTTCCGGGAAGAACCGGCGCACCTGGGCCGGCTTGACGAAGGGAAGCAGGTAGACGTTCAGCGGCCCGTGCGCGTCTCTCAGAACAATCGGTTCGACTTTCCCGTTGTAGGCCGGAGAGACATAGATCCCTTTAGAGGCGATCAGCCGGCCCGCAAAGGCAAGGCGTTCCGGCGAATCGTGATTGCCGCTGATCAGGAATACCGTAAGTTCCCGGCGGGACAGCTGAACGAGGAATTCGTCCAAGAGCTCCACCGCCTCGATGGGCGCTACGCTCCTGTCGTAGACGTCCCCGGCGATGAGGACCGCGTCCGGCGCCTCGCGGTCGATCAGCGCGAGGATCTCCTTCAAGATATACTCCTGGTCCTCCAGCATACTGTAATCGAAGACCCTTTTTCCGAGATGAAGATCGGAAAGATGAATAAATTTCATGCGTATCACCTCTTTCTTTTGAGACTGCGGCCTCACCGCGCCTTCTTCAGAATCTCCAGCACGCAGCGGGGATGCAGGGCGCGGACCATCAGCCGGTTGTTTCCCCGTATCGGTTTAAAGATAAATCCGACAATAACGTTTGTGAAAAACTGGGTGATCAGGGAAGCTGTCGAGGCTCCGATGATCCCGTATCCGGGGATGAGAAGAAGGTTCAGGAGCACATTGGCGAGAGCCCCGGCCAGATTAATCATCCAGAGATATCTCTGTTTATTGTTGGAAAGCAGCCATATATTCCTTACAGAGCCGATATAGGAGAACGTGCAGTACCATACGACGATCCGCAATGCGGGAACTGCGGGCATATAGTCGGCGCCATACAGAATCCTGATGATCAGATCTGCGAACAGCGCCATGCCGATGCTTTGTAAGAAAGAACCGTACAGGATGATGCTATACAAACGGATCATGTTCTTTTCAAACATTTCCCGGGAAGTTTTTTTCCCCTCTAATATCAGGGGTCTTGCGGAATCGATGATGGCGGCAAATACGAACCTGGTCAGGACAGCCGACGCGGCCGCCGCGGAGTAATAACCTGTTTCCGCGTCTCCTCTCATCAGCTTCAGCATAACCCGGTCTGTCTGTGAAAAGACGGTAACCATCAGGCCCGAGATAATATAATATTTGCTGTTCGAAAAAAGTCTTCCGGCTGTCTCCAGTGAAAATTTATAGGGATCGCTTCCAAGCCTTCTGTATAAAAGATATAAGCCTGCTGCGATGACGAAATGATCCAGCGCATTTGAAAGAGCAAACCACCTTACGTCCTTTCCCGTTATCAGCAGAATGATTTTGTAGCCGGAAACGACGACGTAGGCGGTCAGCATCATGATCGATGAATATTTTGCCAGGTATTTTGCCTGAAACCAGCATTGAACCAGCTCCAGACTCTGGAAGATCAGCAGCAGGCTGTATAACATGACGACGCTGATCGTCTCTTTTTCCCCTGCATTTACGAAAAAAGTGAAAATGAATACCCCAATCACGCAGAAAACAGAAGATACAAAACTCATCGCCGTCGCCGTGCCGAGTATGGTTCCTTCTGAATCCTTTCCTTCGATGATTTCCTGGACCAGCGTGCTGTAAAGGCCGAGAAGCATAATCGGAACGACAAATTCAACGATGGATGCGGCGTAGCTGATTAATCCGTAGTTGGACGGTCCCAGATAGCGGGCCGTAATCATAGAAATAAGCAGTCCCAGGACAGCCTGGATGATTTTGCAGGCAATGATCCAGGACGCATTCCGCACGACCTTATTATTTGTCAGACTTTTTCGCACTTTTATACCTCGCTGCCTTGATTCGCGCTGCATTTGGGCGGCATTCGACACCGTTTCAGCTCCCTGCCCAGGCGTTGATGCAGGGGTGAGGAGCAGGCTACCGCTTCATTTTATTTGATTCAGAAGGAAAAATCAAGGCTGCTGTTAAGAGGCCCTATCCGCAGGCCTTCCGCGGCCCGCGCATAAGGTCCGGCGCTTCAAAACCACCTGTATTTGAGGGGCGGTCTATGCTATAATGAGGAACATGCCTGCCTGATTAACGGACGCCGCGGATAAGGGAAGGCAGTAATTCAGGCAGCGGGAACGCAGAACATAAGAAGCTCAGCCCCGCAGCGAAAGAAAAGGAGATCTTTACCATGACTGATGTTGAATACGCCCGCGCGTTTTTTGAAAAAGACTATTATGCCAGCGAAGCCAGCGGCATTGTGATCGAGGAGGCCGCTCCGGGTCAGGCCCTCGTCTCCTGTGTGACGGAACGCCGCCATAAAAACGCGTCCGGCCGCGTTATGGGAGCCGTCTACACGACCATGGCGGACTTCGCCTTCGCGGTCGCCGCGAACTACGGGAATCCGGTCACGGTCTCCCTCAATATCCAGGCCAGTTTCCTTGCCCCCGCAAGGGGCCGGAAACTCTTCGCCCGCGCGGAAAAGATCCGTGACGGCCGCGGGGCCGCTTTCTACGAAGTCTTCGTAAGCGACGAGCTTGAGACGGACATCGCCCGCGTCCAGGTCACGGGTTATAAAATGAAGCCCCTCCTTCCGCCCTATACGCCGGAAGAAGGGGACTACAATCCCTACCGGGAACAGATGGCCTCCCTCAAGGCTTTATGACTGCCGCTTTCCCTCCCGCGCTGACACAGGTCGGCTTCCTCATATCGGCCCGTCCCGCAGCGGGGAGCAGGCGTTCCTTCTCCCGGTCGAAGCGCAGGGTCGTGATGAGATCCGAGTCCTGATTGGCGATGACCAGCAGATCCCCGATGAGGGCGAAGTCCCGAGGCGTAACGCCTCCGCTCTCCCGGGTGTCAAGGAAGGTCAGGAAGCCGTCCGCTTCCACCCGAAAAGCCGACAAAGACTGGAAGCCCAGCCGGGCGCTCGTAAAGAGATAGCCCTCGTCTTCGCTCAGCTTGATGGCGGCGCCGATACTTAAGGGATCCGCGCCTGCCGGAACCATGAGCGCCGGGTCCGCCTGCCGGTTCCCCGGGGCGGAAATCTTCTGGCGGATGCTCCAGCCCTCCGGCCCCTTCTCGCAGAAACAGACTTCCACTGTCAGCTCCGTAAGGATATAAAGCCTCTCCGGATGCCGGCGGCTTAAGGCCAGATGGCGCGGACCCGCGCCGGCCGGCAGGCTGATAGGCGGCCCGGCGGGGCGCAGCCTGCCGCTTTCCCTTTCCAGATCGTAAATGAAAACCTTATCCAATCCCAGATCCGCCGCGAAGAGCTGCCCTCCGCTTTCTCCCAGGAAATGCACATGGGGGCGGTCCTGGCGGATCGGATGCTTTCCTTTGCCTTCGTGCCTTACGTAGGAGGCAAAGGCCAGCCCGCCGTCTTCCCGGATCCGGTAAACGGCCGCGGTTCCCTTGCCGTAGCTTGCGAAAAACGCGAAGTCTCCCCGCTCCGAAAGCGACACATGGCAGGGCCCGAGAAAATCGGCTTTTTCATAAGAGATCCGCTCCAATTCGTCTCCGCGGATCCGGAAGGCGGCCGCGGCTCCATCCGGCGGATCCTTCTCAAAGCTGTAGAGGTATTCTTCCCCTCCGGCCTGCCGGAGCGCTATATACGAGGGCTGGTTGAGGCCGGAGAAGGTTTTCATTTTCCGGATCGTTCCATCCGAAGACAATTCCATCCGACAGATGGAGCCCTCCTCCCGGCTTCCGTAGCCGCTGACATAGAATATGCGGTTTCCTTTTTCACTCATTGTGCTTTCCCCTTTTGTTTTCCCACCCTCACGGGCGCTGCTCCTGATAGTCCTTATGGATCCGTTCATAAGCCTCAACCGCGATCTCCGGCAGAAGCTTGTAGAGGATCATGAGGTCTCCGTTCTTTCTGTTCATGGTCGCCGCATCCACCGGGATATACGTGAGGTTCGCATCGCCCGCCTTTCCTGGCGCGCCGTCCTTAAGACACTCCCACGCCGATGCGTAGAGCGCCCTGTCCGGCTTCATCTCCGCAAGCTCCCTCGCGCGGGCGCTCCCCTCGGAAAACGCGCTCACGATCCCCGCCGCGCCACAGAACACCGCCGCAAGGCTCAGCAGCGTAAAAACCAGCCTGCCGTTCTCGAAGGGCATCGTCCCGAAGAGCGCCCACAGCGCAACGAGGATCCCGGCAGCGAGGATCGCGCCGAAGCCCATAAACGTCTTCTTTTTAGCGCTCACTACATTTGTATCCTGCCGAAGACGCTCCGCCGCGCAGCTCTCACAGACGCAGTAGTCCTTGAAATCCCCCAGGGCCTGAACCTTCTTCTCCCGGTCAAGGTCTCTCACCGGCAGAGTCCGCACTTCGAGCACCCGGAATGTGTATTTTTTGCCGGAGTCGGCTGATTTTCCGCATTTGACACAGTTCATTTCCCATACCTCTATAGTTCTAAAAAATGACCCGTGATCGCTCACGGGCCATTCATAAAATTCCCAGTTCAGCAGTTACTTTACAGCATGCCGCCCATGAGCGAAAGCATCAGGGAGCCCAGAAGAAGGATGATGGCGCCGCCGAGACGGGAGGAGATCTGCGCGAAGGGCATGAGCTCCATCCTGTCCGCCGCGGAGAGAACCGCGACGTCGCCGGTACCGCCCATGTTGGACATGCACAGGCCCGCGGTGATGCCGGCTTCAACCGGGTAGAAGCCGACGAACTTGCCAACGATGCCCGCGCCGAAGAACGCGCCGATGACGGTCACGCCGCAGAGGATGAGGTAGGTGATGGAGAAGCTGCTGACCACCTGGCCGATGTCCAGATAGCAGAGGCCGATGCCCATGAGAAGAACGTTGGTAAGGTTCTTCATGATGAACTGGAACCACTGATAGCAGGCGATCTCGATCCATTCCGGCAGGAAGCCGCCGATCTTGAAGATGGCAACCGTTATGATCATGAAAGCGTAGGCGTGGATCGTGACGGAGGGAACCAGCTTTGCCCAGAGATTGCTTAAAATGAAGCCCCAGGCGAAGAAGGTGCCGGAAACCAGAAGGCCGACGCCCATGTTGGAGATAGAGATTTTATCTCGCTTGGCCTGCATTTCCGGGCTGATCTCCAGTTCCTTCGGATCGACCGTCCCTGCCTGCATAAGCTGGCCCTGGCCGTTCCAGGTCTTGCTGCTGATCAGCTTGACCATGAGGCCCGCGATGACGATGGAAATCGCGTTTCCGATAGCGACCGCGGGAGTCATGATGCTCAGCGCTTCCGCCGCGGTCATCGTTCCGGACGCGTCGAAAATCTTGGAGAGGGGCGAAGCTCCGGCGCCCATGCCGCCGCCCATGATCGGAAGGGCGATGAGGAGCAGGGCCTTGATCGTGCCGTAGCCCATGATCGTCGCGACGCCCGCGCAGAGCAGGAACGCGAGGATCAGGCCTCCGAAGATGGCGGGGAAGTAACGGGCCGCGGCCTTGACCAGAAGCTTCTTGTTCATGCCGAGGATTGAGCCCGTAATCAGGGCCGCGATATACCAGTCAAGAAAAGCTCCGGTCGGCTTGAAGAAGGTATTGATGCTGCCGACCATGTCGTAATCCTTGAAGAACTGCATGTAGGAGGCGGTGACATTGCCGTCCGCGTCCTTGATGATTTCCGGAAACAGATGGAAATAGTGCAGCAGCGCGACGCCGAAGAGGACCACGATGGCGCCGCCGCCGAAATAGCTGTTGATGATCGGTGTCTTGTTGCCGATGAGATCCAGCCAGGTGCTGAAGATGATCATGACGACGAAGCAGCCTGCCATTCCGACCGGCAGAACGCCCAGATAGGTCGCGAGCAGGATGATAACCGAAATGAAACAGAATGTCTTCCAGGGCAGATTAAATAATGTAAATCCCTTATCGTTCATATTATTACCTCTATTTTTCATTCAATCGTTCCGGACAGGGGCCGTAAAAGCCCCTGTCCGTCTCTCGCGTCAGATTCTCGCGACGCCGGAATCGATGGCGGCCTGGGCGACGGCTTTCGCGACGGCCGGGCCGACCTTGGGATCGAAGGCGTAGGGGATGATGTAGTCGGCGCTCAGCTCTTCCGGCGAGATCAGGTCCGCCAGGGCCTTGGCCGCCGCCATCTTCATTTCCTCGTTGATGTCGCTGGCACGGACGTCGAAGGTGCCGCGGAAAATGCCCGGAAACGCGAGCACGTTGTTGATCTGATTCGGGAAATCGCTGCGGCCGGTGGATATAACGGCTGCGCCGCCTGCCTTCGCGTCGTCCGGGAAGATCTCCGGCGTCGGATTCGCGCAGGCGAATACGATCGCGTCCTTGTTCATGGTCCTGACCATCTCCGTGGTGACCGTGCCCGGCGCGGAGACGCCGATGAAGACGTCGGCACCGACAAGCATGTCGGCGAGGCTGCCGGCCTTCTTCTCAAGGTTGGTGACGAGCGCCATCTCCTCCTTGATCCAGTTGAGGCCTTCTCTCCCTTCATAGATCGCGCCCTTGCGGTCGCACATGGTGACGTTCTTGAAGCCCGCGGAGAGGAGGAGCTTGACGATCGCGATCGCGGCCGCTCCGGCTCCGGAGGTGACGACCTTGACGTCTTCTTTCTTCTTGCCGACGACCTTGAGCGCATTGGTGAGGCCGGCCAGCGTGATGACGGCCGTGCCGTGCTGGTCATCGTGGAAGATCGGGATATCGGTCTGCTCTTTCAGCTTTCTCTCAATCTCGAAACATCTCGGAGCTGCGATGTCCTCAAGGTTGATGCCGCCGAAGGATCCGGAGATCAGGGCGACCGTCTTGACGAACTCGTCGACGTCCTTGGTCTTGACGCAGAGCGGGAAAGCGTCGACGTCGCCGAAGGACTTGAAGAGGACGCATTTGCCTTCCATGACCGGCATGCCGGCTTCCGGGCCGATGTCGCCGAGGCCGAGGACCGCGGAGCCGTCTGTGATGACCGCGCACATGTTGTGCCTTCTGGTCAGGTCGTAGGACTTGTTGACGTCCTTCTGGATCTCAAGGCAGGGTTCCGCGACGCCGGGGGTGTAGGCCAAAGAGAGGTCGTCCTTGGTCTTGACCGGAACGCGGGAGATCACCTCGATCTTTCCCTTCCACTCACCGTGGAGCCTTAAAGATTCTTCTGCATAGTTCATGATGTTTCCCTCCTTCATTAGTTTCGGCGGCTTTTCGGCCTGCCGATTTTCAATTCGGCAAAATATGCCTATCTGTCTATTATTATAATTGAATTGTAACATTTTGAAAAGATACCAAAAAGAATATATTGGTTTTTGTCAGTTTTGCACATAATTTCAAAAACAGTTTTCATTTCTTATCCTTTTGCGAATTCATCTTCCTCAGCGCCTCATAGCCGCCGGAGGTAAATGTCAGGAGCGCTTTCTGGACCTCGTACCAGTCCTGATTTTTCTCCCAGTTCATGGATTTGTTGACCTCAAATGCGCCCGTGATCCCGAAAAGAAAAATTTTTTCGGCCTGCTTTTTGCTGAGCCCGTATTCTCTTACCATCGTCTCCACGTATCCGCCCACTTCCTGGCGGTAGAGTTCCTTCAAAATATAGGAAGAGACCATGTAATCCTTGAACATCGGCCGGTATTTCGGATCGTCGAAAACTCTCTGACAGACCGGCAGAAGGTTCATGCAGGACGCGAGCAGGTCGGGGTCGGTCGTTTTTCTCATCTCTTTGGCGACGAGAGAAATGTTGTCGAAATCATAGCTGCTCCCCTCCGAAACCGCCAGGATCGCGTCATCCGCCAGTTCCTTCAAAACATCGGTGAGCCCGTCGTAGTGGAGGTAGAAGGTGGTGCGGACGATCTCGGCCCTCCGGCAGAGGGCGGCGACGGTAATCTTCTCGAAGGGTTCCTCGGAAAGAAGCTCCAGCATCGCGTCCTTGATCACATTTTTGGTGTAGGTGGTTCTGCGGTCTTCGCGGCGGGTCTTAGTGGTTTTCATTTTCCGTACCTGCTTTCTTCTTTTGCCAAAATTATACCGTTAATTTGAATGCCGGTCATGTACAGTTTACTACAATATGTACAGAAATGTACAGTCCCTATTTTTCTGCACTGGATTTATTTTCATGAACTTTGATACATTGTTGACAACACAAATGCAGTATCGGCTGAGCCGAAAAAAAGGAGGAAACACATGATATCTTTTGAAATGGAAGATCTGATTGGCGTGATTCAGGGTCTTACGCCCTACTTCATCGCGATCGGCGCCGCGCTCTTGCTCGCACTCATCGTGACCATCGCCGTCGGCAAGCAGAAGAAGCCGCTCAGAAGCCTCATCCGCAAGGAAGCCTGGATCGCGGCAATCCTCGCAGTCATTGTCACCGTCAACATGATCCTGTTCGGACCCATGTCCACCCTGATCTCGCTCGCGACCGGCAGCGGCTCCGTCTCCGTGGAGACCACCGATGAGGCTTCCGCAGTCGCGCTTCAAATCGCCGAGGAAGGCTTCGTCATGTTGGAAAATGAAAACAGCATGCTGCCCCTTGACTCCGGCAAGAAGCTGAACCTCTTCGGCTGGGCCTCCACGAATCCGATCTACGGCGGCGCAGGCTCCGGCGGCATCAACGACCTCTTCCCGATCGTCTCCCTGGAGAGACCCAGCAGTTCAGGTTTAAGCCGGCGGGCTATGGATTTGCCGAACCTTACGCCCAGTTGATAGCCAAACATACTGAATAGGAACGAGACTAAGCCGATAATCCATAGCGGGTTAGCTATCTGTATAATGTCTCTATAGC
>JAILID010000138.1 GCA_024695465.1 Lachnospiraceae bacterium
TCGGCCGTGACGCCTGGTCGGCGTCCGCCAGGCAGGTCTGCGGGGTTACGAGGGAAGACGAAGAACGGGAACGGCGGCCTTGGCCTTCCCGGAGAGCCCAGGGCTGAAGCCCGTGGCCTCTCCGGGCCGAGTCCGTGCGTAACCGCCCGGACTCGCCGGCCATCACCCGCCGAAGATTACAGCTGCGGTAGCTTATCCTTGCGGATAAGCTTTATTTCAATTGTGGACATTTCCCTTACGGGAAATAAGCCCAAAGGCGGTAACTTAGGCGGCTCTTGGCCTGTGGCCAAAGAGCCGCACTAGCACCGCCTTGGGCAGACTGGAATGCGGCCCAAAGACGGATAACTACGGCGGCTTTGGCCTTTGGCCAAAAGCCTTGCCTTGCACCGTCTTGGGCCGCAGGTGCTTATCTCTGCGGGAAGGATAGAAAAGACTCCACCATCTTTGAAAGGAGCAATTGATAAGAGAGCCCAGACAAAGGTGACGGTGGAGTCCATATATATTATATCATAATGTGAAATAATATGCCTTGTTTCCTTCGAATAATACTATAAATTATTATGTGAAAGTATCTTGTACTGGGAACATTGATAATGATATAATCTTGCGAACTAATTTTCGGCATACAAATCCTATTTGGCTATGGGTGAAAAAGACATGTTATCATGTGATGTTATTCCATAAGACATATGTTGTATTAATAATACGTTGAAATGTTTAAACTGACCAAATGGAGCCATATCTTATTTTTCTTTATTTCCTATGAAGGAGGCAAAACATGCTAGAGTTCGGTTCAACAAACATTATCGACTACGCTCTATTATCGCTCGATATCTTGAATTATCGCGACTATAGGTGGAAGTCATTTTTATGGGAACAAGGAGCTGACATTTCAGAAGAGGTATCATGGGAACGGTTGCAAACACTCCGGCATGCAATCTCCGACTATTATGAACTATATAAAAAGAAGCAATTAGAAGGACAATATATATCTGTTAACCCCGATAAATTTCCAAACGATCCTATTGAAAACTATATGTGCCTGTTCCCTCATAGATCCCTAATTGAAACTAGTGCTTTGATGACGCATCTTGATACAACAAGTGTTAATTCCACGCTACAGGATGAACCTCCGGATGAGTTCTTTATGTATTTTTTCAAATATCATGATATATTGGTAAAAGATATTGCTTTTCTATATCCAGTTAGCAAAAAAAACGAAAGGAAAAATGGTAAATCATGCACTTTTGCAACAGATTTGATTAAGCCCATCAAGAATGTAGCAGAAGTGAACCCAGGCATGGACTTCAAACGGATAGCATATAGTCCAAGCGATATTTATATTTCAATGCCTTGGCTCTACAATGCTAGGACAGCCGAATTTATCGAAATATCTGAAAGATATCCTGAAGAATTTAACCTTTTTACCCGAACTGTCGAAAAAATCGCACAAACAACAGATAATAAATTTGACATACAGAAAAAGCTGTTATTAGATCTGAACGATGCAAAGGATAATATTAGAATTGCCTGCCAGAAGGAAAAAGAAAAGCTCGCAAAACGTGGCATCATTACCTTTGTTGGAGTTGCTTTTACATTCTTCACAATCACAAACCCTGAAGTCTTTGAATGGATCACCAAAGATATGGCCCAACTCCGGGCAATTGTTGGTGCTGCTTCCCTCAAAGAAACACTTTTCCTGTTATCGGATTATTCATCCTTAAAAAGAATAGGCGTTGATAACCCTTATTCAGTTATATTAAGATGGGAAGAAAAAACAAAGAAACATCATAAGACGACGGCGCTTAAATAGCATAAGGATAAAAAATATCATAAGAATGAATGCTATCTCTATAATTCCACATTAAAAACATTAGCCATATTCTCCGGCGCGGCAAGAGTATATCCCCGGATCTGCCCGATATCAATCCCCGCCGCATGCGGCGCCCTTCGGGTTTCAGGGTTGATATCGTTCAGTCCGGGGATGACGGGGAACCCGCCGCCGGGGGTATGGCTTTTTGCGCCTGTCTCCCGGCTGGTTTCCTTCGTTCCTGTCCGTCTGGCCGTCCCGCCCGGTGGGCCCAATCCCCCGGACGGGTCGGCTTGTTTCTCCGGCATAGGCGCCCCAGGGGCGCGAGCCGTTTCCGGCTTCCGGTCCAGCAGCAGAAAAAAGACGGCGGAGGAAGAATCCTCCGCCGTATATATCTTATCGGCCTTTGATCCGGTAATCGATATCTCCGTGCTGGATCATCGAGTATGTCCGGTCTCCGGCGACAATGATGTGATCGACAACCAGGATCGCGACTCCGTTCAGCAGGCGCTGGAGCTGAATCGTCGAGGAGATATCCTCCGGAGAAGGCGCGCAGGTTCCGCCAGGGTGGTTATGAGTCAGAAGAACGCTGTGGGCGTTGTAGTTCAGCGCGGTTTCCATCACCAGCCGCGGATAGGCGGAAACCTCAGATAGGGTGCCGGAGGAGATTTTTCGCTTGCCCAGTACGCTGCATTGTGCATTCAGGGCGATCACCCAGAAACCTTCCAGCCTCTCACCTGCCGTAAGGGAAAGGCAGAAGTTTTCAGCATCCCGGCTGTTGCCGATCCGGTCCGGAATCTCCTGGCAGAGCCGGCTCCAGGTTCGGACCATGGGAATCACGATCCCGATGAGGGAAGCAGTGCGGTTACCAATACCCTTGACCATCTGGATCTGTTCCGGCCTGGCTTCCAAAACGCCCTTCAGACTGCCGAAGGTGTCCAGCAGTCGCTCCGCCAGCTGGGCGGATTTCTCACCGCCTGTATAGGAGAGAAGAAGCTGCAGAATCTCGTAATCGCTGAAGGTGCTCAGATCTTTGTCCGCCTGCTGGCGCTCGCGGAGCCGGTTGACGGTGGCGGTCTTTTCGTTGATGAGGGTGAACTGCTTGTAAGTGGTCATGGGGTGCTCCTTTCATTTCGCGCGGTGCGCGTGCTCCGGGTGGGTGCCCGGGCTCTCTTATCTGCTATTATTTTACATCAAAACGATGTAAATGTCAATAAAAATACATCGTGCCGGTGTAAAATCATAACGCTGGATGAAAGACAGTCATCACGCAAAAAAGGGCACATAAAAAATTTCGTCCGCCTTTCGGCGGCGTGAATGATGCGGTTTTGATGGCTTTGAACAGATCCGGCATTCGGGGAACTGAACAGAAAAAGGGCTCCGGCGCTGACGCAGCCGGAGCCAGAGTAGAAGGTTATCCTGCTTTCTGCTGATCCTGTTGCAGGTGCTTTTTCACATACCCAACGATCAGCTTTACCCAGTGATAGTCGTTGTTATTCATCAGAATAATGCTGGAATCTTCTGCATACATCCGGAGGATCAGATCCGAGCATCTCCGGCGGACACGGAGCAGGCAGTCATACTTCTCTCCGGAATCCTTTCCCTTGACCTGCAGCTTATGCTGCAGGTCTGCGGTAAAATACAGCATTTGTTCGAGTTCCTTTGTATGGGAGATAAAGACCGGATGTTTGCCGACGTATACGCTCATATCCGGTACCCCCTCACACAACCGCGAACTTGCGGTAACTGTTCCGGACACTGTATAGCTTGTAGAGCATGTCGTGATCGTCCCGGAAGCGCTCATCATCAAAACGGGTGGAATCGATCCACTTGAAGGTAACTCGGAAAGGACCGGCCTGCATTTCCTCCGCCTGCATCATATCCATCTGATGCATCAGATCATCCTGTAGCTGGTCGATCTCCTGCTGGAGGGACTCCTGGCGGTTCTTCAGAGACTTCAGTCGCCTGACCTTGTTTTCGAATTCATGGGTACTCATGGGTTGCTCCTTTCTGCCCGTGACGGGCTATCAAATTGTTGGGCTCCGCGCTCGCGGTTGCCCGCTCGCACGGGGGAGATTCTCTCCCTCTCTTATCGACTTTATTATACACCGAAACGATGTAAAAAGCAACAATATTACATCAATAGAGTGTAAAAAAGTATTGACTGTCCTGAATGGAATATGGTATAGTGTTGAATGCATGGAGGGGATTGAGATGTTCGTAAGTGATGCGATTCGCAAGGCTATGAAGAAGGCCAAACTGAGCCAGACCCGACTGGGGGAGATCTGGGATACGACGCCCCAGGTCATTAACAACAAAATGAGACTCCAGCGCTGGACGGCGGAGGAGCTTGCCCAGGTGGCTGGTTATACCGGCGGGAAGCTTATGTTTGTCTTTCCGGATGGAGAGCAGATTGAAATTGAACCCCAGGCAGATCCGGAATCCCAGGCTTGACATGGAATAATGGCTGCATAATTACTGAAGCCGCGCCCTGATGGACGCGGCTTTATCTGTATCTATACCTGATTGAATTATCCAGGCATATGGGGCCTTGGCAAAGGGATTCAGCGCCTGCGGGCGCTGAGGAGGCGGCCGGGACGAGCCCGGCCTTGGCTCGAGACTTAAAATGGCGGCCTCAGTGTGGAAAAGCGGGATCCCAGGCAAGGGGATCCAGCGCCTGCGGGCGCTGAGGAGGCGGCCGGGACAAGCCCGGCCTTGGCTCGAGGCTTAAAACGGCGGCCTCAGCGTGGAAAGTATGAGATCCGGGGCAGGGAAGCCTCCGCCCGACGGGCTACGGCTGGCACCATGGAGACTCGTACTGCCGAGTAACTCTTGCAAACGGGATCCGCGGCGGAGGGAACGGCCGCCGCAAGCGGCGGCGCCATGGTTTGGGGGTGCAGGGGGGTATTTGTTGCTGTCCGGATCCGGAACAGGGGAGCCTCCGCCCTACGGGCTCCGGCTGGTGCCATGGAGACTCGTAATGCCAAATAACTTTTACCGGGAGGAAATCAGAGCAGAGAATGATGCTTTCATATGGTTGAAGAAGGCTGTTGATTTCTTCCTTTGTAAGTTGTATTCTTTTGATGAGGCCAAACTGTTTCCCTCCGATAGGGGCATTGATCCCGAGGACCTGGAAGCAGTGTTGTGCCTCGTTTTCTGTTTGTAGGGCTTGTGATCGGAAGAGTAAGATCCAGCGCCTGCGAGCGCTGAGGATGCGGCCGGGACAAGCCCGGCCTTGGATCGAGATTTAAACCGGTGGCCTCAGCGTGGAAAGTATGGGATCCGGGGCAGGGAAGCCTCCGCCCTACGGGCTCCGGCCGTTACCATGGAGGGGCGTACTGCCGAATAAGTCTTGCGGGTGGAAAGCCGAGCTGGGGGATAATACTTTTATATGGCTGAAGAGTCCTGTTGATTTCTTTCTTTTCAAGTTGTATTCTTTGTATGAGGCCAAACTGTTTCCCTCCGATAGGGGCATTGATCCCGAGGACCTGGAAGCAGCGTTGTGCCTCATTTTTCTGTTTGTTCGACTCATGAACGGAAGGGTAAGATCCAGCGC
>JAILID010000154.1 GCA_024695465.1 Lachnospiraceae bacterium
CCGGCCGGGCAGGCAGGCGGCGATAACGCCGCGCAGGCCGGGGAGGGGAGCGCGGCGGAGACGGCCGCCCCTGTAGCTCAGGAAACGCTGCCCGCGGAAGCCCCAAAAGAGGCCGCCGCGGAAGAAACGCCGGCCGCGGAAGCTCCCGGCCAGGCCGCCGCGGAAGAAGCGCCGGCCGCGGAAGCCCCAAACGAGGCCGCAGGAGAAACGCCGGCCGCGGAAGACCAAAGCGGGGCGGACGCGGGGGATCAGGCGCGGACAGGACAAAGGGATGCCCCGGTCCGCGAGGATCCCGGGACAAAAGGCGGGCCAACTAAGGAAGTCCCCTCAGCCCATGGTGAAAAGCCGGCGGAAGGGCAGGAAGACAGCCCGCCAGGGATTCCGTCCGCCTGGCCGCAAAAAGCGGATATTCCGGAAAAGAAGGAAAGCGAGGCGGCTGCCGGGAGGGTCACGGAACTGACGGCCGAAGGCCGTGCTTACGATGTGAAACTGACCTTCCGGGACGGCGCCAGCGTCCCCGAAGGGACGAAGCTCCATATCCGAAAGATCGAAAGGAATGCGGAAGGGGACGCCGCTTTCCGGGCCTGCTTTGACGAGCTCGACAAGGCCTATGCGGGGCTTGAGGGCAGGGAGATCCTGACGGAGCTGCTCTTCGAGATCTCCTTCAGCTATAAGGGGGAGGCCCTGCGCCCGGAGGCCGGCCTGGCGGACCTGGTCTTCAGCTTCAAGATGGACGAAGAGGAGAAAAAGGACGGGCAGCTGGGGCCGCAGTTCGATACGGACGAGCTGGTCCGCGCTTTCCTTTTCAGCCGCGCGGCGGACGGCCTTCCCTCTGCGGAAAGCTTCCGCCTTCGCCTCCTTGTGCCGGAGGGCGATAAGGCAGGGGCGGCTGTCTCTGAGCATAAGGAAAATGAAAACAAGGCGGCCGCCTCTGCTGAAAAGGAAGACAAGTCTGACAGAATAACTTTTATTGAAGAAGACAATAGTAAAGTGAAAATTTCCGCTGAAGAAGACAATACCGATATGGCGTTTTCTGCTGAAAATGAAAACAATCCTGATGCGGAGCTCCCTGCTGAAAAGGAAAATGATCCGGAAGCGTCAGTCTCCGAAGCGGAGGGAGACATTCCGGAAGTGGTCATCCTCGCGGACGGGGATACATGCTCTGTGGCCATGAAGGGGCTTGACCTCGCGGCCGCGGGCAATTTAGTCGGCTTTTTTGCCGCCGGAAACAGCCCGGAAGCGGCTGCAAAAGGCGATGGCGCGGCTGCCCCCGGCGTGGAGGAAAGCGGAAAAACAGAGGAGTCAGCGGCATTGACGGGCGCGCCCGCGGACGAAGGCTCACATACTCAGGGGTCCGCAAATGACCGAATCCGGACAGATGAGAAAACCCCGGATGATTCAGACTTGACCCCGGGAAATCCGGATGCGGGGGAGGAACGCGAAGGCCAAAAGGATCTGGATGACGACAATGGGAATGGCGCTGAAGAAGCGGAAACCCCGGGGAACCCGGACGCGGGCATAGGAAGCGCCGGGGAGACCCCGGAAGCGCAAAGGAGTCCGTTTGACGAAGGCGAGGACATCGGGGAGGACGCGGAAGCGAAAAGGAGCCCGTTTGACGAAGGCGGGGACGCCGGGGAAGAACAGGAAGCGCAAAGCAGCCCGTTTGACGAAGGCCGGGACGCCGGAGAAGACCCGGAAGAGCCAAAAGACCCGAAGGAAAGGGAAAAAGAGGACAGCGGGGAAGACCTGGAAGTCCTGACGGAAGGCGGGAGCGAAGAATCGGAGGAAGGCGAAAAGAAAAACGAGAAGGAAAACGAAGCGGCTGAAAACGAAGACAAGAAGGCAGAAAGCGGGAAAGAAGACGATACGGAGGAAGAAGCGCCGGAAATGCTCTTTGAGGAAAGGGCCGGCAGCATCACGATCCGGGCGGACGCGCCCCGGGGCGCTTTGCCCCCTGACGCGGAGATGTTCGTAAAAAGGATTGAAGCCGCGGAAGTGGAAGACGCGGTCCGGGAAGCGCTTGGCGAGGCCGCGTTTGCTTCTCTCAGCGCGTTTTCTATCAGCTTCCGGGACGCCGCCGGAAATGAGATCCTGCCGGAAAAGGCTGTCGGGCTTCATTTCCTTCCTGTGGAAGATTCGAAGGAGGAGGCTTTCCGCATCATCCGGATCGATGAGGAAGGCCGGGGCCATGTGCTTGAGGAGGAAGAGGGGACAGCGCTGTTGGAAGAGGGCAGCGCATCCGCCTATGTCCTGGCCTATCCCAGGATCCTGACCGCCAGCTATATCGCCATTTCCGGAGAGAACTACGAGTTCAGCGTGACCTGCGGGCCCGAGGCCGGGATCCCGGAGGGCGCCGTGCTTCGAATCAGCGAGGCCGGGGACCCGGATCTCATCCGCGGCTTCCGCGCCCTCGCGGGCGGGAGCCTCCGGGAGGGCCGGAAGCCCGGGGACTACTTCCGCCTCTTCGACATCAAGATCGTGAAGGACGGGCAGGAGATCCAGCCAGCCGACGGCAGCGCCGTGACCGTGAGCGTCACCCTGAAGGATGCCGGGGAGAGGAAGCTCGCCGCGGTCCACTTCGCGGAGGAGGCGGAAGCGGAGGGCGGCCTCCTGGCGGAGCTTCTGGAGACGGAAAGCCCGGACGACGCGGGCCGGGGGAACTTCTTCTTTGAGACCGGGAGCTTCTCCTACTTCGGATTTTTTACGGTGGATTTCGCCTATCAGGAGAAGGAGTACCGGCTGAGGGGGATGGAGAGCCTGCTGCTCAGCGAGCTGCTCGAAAAGCTGGGGATTGACGCGGACACGGCAGGCTGCAGGGCACATTTCAGTGACCCTGCACTCCTTAAGCTCAGCGCCCTGGACGCCGACGGCAACGTGATCGTGCCGGACACGGCGGGCTGGGACGCGGTAGCGGACTGGCACCTGGAGAGCCTGCGGATGATCGGCACGGAGGAAACACTTACGCTGACCCTGGCGGACGGGGCGCTGCTGGAGATCCGGGTGACGGATGAGATCCCGCTTGTCGCGCCCACCGGCCTAAGCCTTCCGTCGGAGCCCTACGCCCTGCTGCTTATCCTGGGCGCGTTGTTCATCCTGGCGCAGGCAGTTTCTGCCGGGAGCCTTTGGAAGGGAGGTGAAGAGGAATGATGGGATGATGAGCTGTAAAAAACGGAAAGAAGCATGCCCTGACAAGGAGGGAACCTTATGGAAATAAGGAGGGGCGCTGCAAGGACGCCCGTAATGGGAACCCCCGTGTTTCCCTTGCGACAGGATTCGGGTCCGAAGGCAGCCCTGCCTGCCCGGCAGCAATGATGGCGGTGCGGCGCGCGTGAACGGCGGCAGCGGCGATGCTGACGGCATGGAAACCATGTCAATGACACTCTCGGTGTACGCCCCGCATTGCCCGGCTGCCCGAAGTGTATGGAAGGCTCCATGCGCCTGTGCGCCGGGGAAAGGGGGCCCGGTTCCTTTTTGCAGGGCTATCTGTGGAAAAACACATGTTGTCGGAGGATCCGGGTGCGAAAGCTTTAGGGTATTGGGGATGGAATTGCTCCATCCCTCTGGAAGTCACAATAAAGAAGATATAAGAAGATACAAATAGGAGGATTTTTATATGAGACAGAGATTGAAATGGTTTATGGGCATCCTGTTAAGCTTGGCGATGCTGCTGGGATTGATGATGAGTCAGACGGCGTATGCTGGAACAGATATATATAGTGGTCTGATTCCGGCTGCTGCAGATAGCGATGCTGAACTGACCTCAAAGCAGGTGACCTTCAATGGTGTGAAGTGGTACATCATAAAGGATAACTCCAACGCAGCAGATGCCGGAACGGTAACCCTGCTGGCAGCGGATGGTAGTTTTGGAGATTCTTATTTTAAAGAAGATCAATCCTCACGTGCTTACGAAGATTCGGATGTGAAGAGGTATCTTGATAGTGTCATAACTGGAACTGCAGGAAATGGCAGGCCTGATTTCTCAGGTGTTGCAGGTGCAATGGCAGAGACTAATTTAACAGATGTGGGCGTTACCGGTGCTAAGCTTTATCTCCTATCCTTGAATGAAGCAGAGGACAACATTCCTGAGAAGGTCCTTAAACCGGGGTACGGCCGGTTTGTTGATTGGTGGCTGCGTTCGCCCGGTATGGAAGAGGATAGGGCGGCGTACGTCAGCTGGGACGGCGACATCTACAATTACGGCATCGAAGTCAATAATAAGAACGGCGTCCGCCCCGCTTTAAAGCTCAATCTTTCATCTGTCATCTTCGATTCTGAATCTAGAACATTTTCATTACCCCCTGAGTTTGCGACGTTGGCAAACGGCGAGGTTGGTGGCTTTACGACACCTGATATGGCGGTTTCCCAGCCGAAAAAAGTCTGCCTTAAAAAAGAGATAACAGTCTATAACCCGGATGGGGGGAAAGTCAATGCCCCCAGCATTACTTACAACTACGCCATTGCGTCAGAGACTGGGAGCGTATCGGTGACTGACGATGCGACCGACCATGCGGGCAACAGTGCTCTTACGTCAACGGTCAAGGCCGGCGTAGGGATGTCTGAAATCGAAATCACATCAAGCCTTTCCTGGACGACAGAAGATGAATTGGATGCGGGTACTGACGGCGTTGCCAACACAAAGGACATCCAGGTGGATTTCAGCGATGTCGCATTTAGGGGCGCGGGTGTCTATCGTTATAAAATAACGGAGACGCTTGATGGAGATGGAATGACTTACGCTAAGACCGGCGTTACCGAGGGGAGTGGCGGCCATGAACGTTTCCTTGATGTCTATGTAAAAACGGCTGAGGGATACACGAATGGGATGGCGGCATCTGACTGGGATATCTATGGGTATGTCTGCGTGGCTAATGGCAGTGATGATGTCAATACTGCAACAGTCAAGACGAACGGGTTCGTGAACTCTAGTACAGAGACTAACCCCAGCAACGCTGATAAGTATTACACCTATAACCTTACCCTGAGCAATAGAGTTGAGGGGGATAGCTTCAACAAGACCAATACCGCGTTCCCGTTTACGGTGATTTTTAAAACTGTAGAAGGTCAGCACACTCAAACCTTCAAAATCGGGCAGACTGTGGGGAATGGATCAACCGGCTTGGGCAATGGTGGAATAATTCCGGCAGGTAGTCCAGCCAATTGGAATGGCGTTGTCAAGGTCAAAGATAGCGCTCCGGTCAAACTTACAGGAATCCCCGCTGGCGTTGACGTTGATGTTTATGAGACCAATATTGCTGAAGGTACGACCTATAAGGTCTCGACTTCTGTCAACAGCGATGACGCTGTGGTGGATGGCGCTGTAACTGCGGGTACACCACCTACTAATGTTGAGGCACAGGGCGAAACAAAGGCGAATTATCAGTCAACGAAAGCCACTGTGAATACCACATATGGCAATGAAGTGACTACGGCCCAGACGCTTGCCATCACCAACACCCTTGTTCTCATCTCCCCGACCGGCCTTGTCCTGCGCTTCGCGCCCTACGCGCTGCTGGTAGCCGGCGGCCTGCTTCTCTTCTTCACAGCCTTTAAGCGCCGCAGGGAGGAGGAAGCTGTATAATTCCTGACAGGATCGTTCCGGGAGGCGTTCCGCCCACCCGGAGCGGACGGTTTTCCCTGCCCTGGCGCGAACGGCAGCCCTGTCTGCCGTTCGCGCTGGGCGCGCCGCGGGGAGGCGCATGGCCCCTCGGCGCTGTCCTGCCGCGTAAACAGTGGGGCTTCGGATAGGCGGGCAGAAAGGCGATAGCCTTTATCTGCTCGCGGTATTTGCCGCGTTTTTGCGGGCCGGCGCAGCCGCCGGCCCGCTTTTTGGCGTTTGGCAGTGCCGCCATGGCCCATGGCGGCGGCCTTAGGCGGCAGGGCATTTTCTGCTTTATTTCATTTTTGCCTTGTAAAAAAATAGACTCTGTAAGTATGCGGTATTAGTGGTATAATAGTTTGCGAAAGAAGCAAGAATTCTTGCGTTTTCAAGGAAAAAGCGTTTGACATGACAGGGAGGTTTCCGATGATACAGCGAAAAGACGAGCAGGTCTCCGAGGAAAAGACCGATGAAGGGGAAAAGATGAAGAAGGCCCTCCGCGCCTCGGAGAGGCGGGTCCGGGAGTACCAGACGCTCCTCATCCGTCTCCTGGCCCTGCTTTTGGTGGTCTGGGGTCTCTTTTTCGTCTTGCTGGGCCTGCTGAGGGCACCCAACAACGACATGCATCCCCGGATCGACAACGGGGACCTGATTCTCTATTACCGCCTGGACAAGGACGTCAGGGCCCGGGACGTGGTCGTGGTCGAGAAGGAGATCGACGGCAAGACGGAAGTGGCCGTCAGCCGCGTCGTCGCCGCGGCGGGCGACACGGTGGAGGTGACGGAAGGGGGGCAGCTCATCGTGAACGGGAACGCCCAGTCCGAGCCGGATATTGGCGGCCTTACCAGACCCTACGAGGGGAGCGAGGTTGTCTTCCCCCTGACCCTGGGGGCGGATGAGTGCTTTGTCCTGGCGGACACCCGGGAGGGCGGCATGGACAGCCGCTATTTCGGCCCGGTGAAGAGGGACGAGATTGCGGGGACTGCTGTCTGCATCTGGCGCCGCGGCAACCTGTAAGGAGGCGCCGGGATGAAGAAGGAAACCATACTGGCAATCCTGGACAGGCTCCTGCCGCTCTTAAACGGGGCGTCCTCCCTGGCCTCCATGCTCCTGGCCGCCTTCCTGGTGGCCGCGGGGGGCGTTGCCATATACGACAACCTCTACACCGCGGAGTCGGCCCGCTCCGCCTGGGACGTCCTTGCCTACAAGCCGGAGGTCACGGAGGGGGATGACGGCGTAAGCCCCGGCGAGCTGGCCGCCCTCAACCCGGATTACCGGGCCTGGCTGACCATTTACGACAGTCCCATCGATTACCCCGTGGTCCAGGGGGAGGACGACCTTTACTACGCCTCCCACGATGTCTTCCGGAAGGGCAGCCTTTCGGGGGCCATCTATCTCGCAGCGGGCTGCAGCCCGGACTTTGGTGACAACTACAACCTGCTCTACGGCCACCACATGGACAACGACGCCATGTTCGGGGGGCTTGATCGCTATAAGGGGCAGGCTTATTTTGACAGGCACCGGGAGGGCCTTCTCGTCACCGGGGACGCGGTTTACGACCTGACGGTGTTCGGGTCTGTCAGCACCCACGCCTACGACAGCCTGGTCTATGACACCGGCAGCCGGGATCTTGCGGGGATCATCGACCTTGCCCGGGAGGGCGGCCTTCCCTTCGACGCCTCCCTTGAAGGTGGGGACAAGGTCCTCGCCCTGTCCACCTGCGCCTCGGCCTCCACCGACGGCCGCATCATCGTCCTTGCCTATATGCGGGAACGGAAGGGCGGCGCGGGGCCGGGGGAAAGCGGCGGGCCGGATGAAAGCCGGACGGAGCCGGAAGAAAGCGTCCGGCCGGAAGAGGGCGGACAGCCTGTCGGGGACGGAAGCGGGTCCGGGGAGGACGCTTCGGAAGCTTCGGAGCGCGATGGTTCGGAAAGTGGAGGAGCCCCATCCGGTGACAGCCGCACGACATCTGTGGACGGCGGCGCTGCCGGGAGCGGTGGATCGTCAACTCCGGACGGCGGCGGGGCCGGGGACGGCGGAACGTCAACTCCGGACGGCGGCGGGGCCGGGGATGGCGGAGCGTCATCTGCGGACAGAGGCATGGCGGAGGACAGCGGGGTTCTGGAGGACAGTGGAACATCTTCCGAGGACAGCGGGGTTCTGGAGGACAGTGGAACATCTTCCGAGGACAGCGGTGTTTCGGAAGACAGCAAAGCTCCGTCCGCGGACAGCGGCGGCGATGGCAAGACAGACGGCAGCAAGATCAGCATAGGGGAAGACGTAAGGGCAGGCACCGGATTGGGCGGCTGGCTTGCGGGGATTTTTGCGGGATTTAAGCCGGGCGCCGAGGAGAACGGCGGCCATGTCTGGGCCCTCGTCAACCTGATTGCCATGCTCCTTACCATATACCTCTTCCTGCCCCTGGGCTTCATAAGGCCCAAGTTCAGGAGGCGGAAGCTGCTGGAGGACTACCTTGAACAGCTGGAGGACGCCAACCCGGATGCGGGTTCCGGGGCTGAAGGCGCGGCCGGAGCTTCCCCGAAAGGCGCGGACGCGGCCGGCGAAGCTTCTCCGGAAGGCGCTGCTGCAGCAGCCGGCGGCTTGCCAGAAGATGCGGCGGCGGAGAGGGAAGATCCGGAAGATTCCCTGAAGCGCTTCAAGAGGAAGTATTTCACCGGCGTCGCGCTGGAGCCCTTCATTTCCCTTTTGGCCATTCTGGCCTTCCTTTACACGGAAGACCTGCGGCTGCCGATGGTCCTGATCGACCGCTACACGCCGCTCATGCTCCTAATCCTTTTAATATGCTGGATTGCCGACTTCTTTCTGGTCCGCAACCGGGATGTCGACATCAGCGAGGCGGATGCGGGGAAAACGGAGTGATCCGTGAAAACGTTCATTTGGTCTTCATAAAGGGCCATGCCGCGGCATTTAGCTGCGGCATGGCCCTTTGGCTGCTGCCCGGAAATATGTTCTGCTTTTGAAGGCAGCGGCAATATTTATCCGTTTCAGGAGAACTTCCGGTCCGACTCCGCGATGGAGGATTAGCGGCCGTCCCGGGCAGTCTGAAAACAAAAGCAAGATTGACGCCAATACAGTGATTTCCTGCCCGCGGGAAGCTATGAAAGTGACAATTTAACTGTATTTTGAATTTCAATCCAGCTCGCCCGGACAGCATCGAAGCGCGGCCGGGGCTTATGTATTATGGTTTTTTCAGCTCTTTATCGATGAATAAGAAGAATGTTCTTTTCTTTTTTGTCCGGAAGTTATATAATAGCCATATCTATGAGAATTGGAGGGCGTAGTATGAACGGACGTGTTAATTCCGAATACGGCGGAATCGAGATCAGCTCGGATGTTATCGCCATCATAGCCGGTTCGGCCGCAGTGGGCTGTTTCGGCGTGATCGGCATGGCTGCATACAGCATGAAAGACGGTCTTGTCCATCTGCTGAAGAAGGACAGCCTGCAGCGCGGGATCAACGTCAAGATAACAAATAATAAAATAGAACTGGTATTGCACTGCATTGTCTCATACGGGGTAAGTATTCCGGCCATAACGGATAACCTGATCGAGATTGTCCAATATAAAGTGGAACAGTTTACTGGAATGGAGATCGAGCACATTGATATCCTGATCGAGGGTATCCGCGTGATTGATTAATTGTCAGGGAGGAAAAACAAACGTGGATACATCAACGATAAACGCGGCTTTGCTCCGTAAAATGTTTCTCAACGGAGCCAGAAATCTTGAGATAAAAAAAGAATGGATCAATGAGCTGAATGTTTTTCCCGTTCCGGACGGGGATACGGGAACCAATATGACGCTGACGATCATGTCGGCGGCGGAGGATGTCTCCCGCCTGTCCGACCCGACCATCGATGAGATTGCCAGGGCGATCTCGTCGGGTTCCTTAAGAGGCGCCAGGGGAAATTCCGGCGTCATCCTCTCCCAGCTGCTCCGCGGCTTCACCAAAGTGATCCGGGACCAGGGGGAGCTGGACGTCAAAGTAACCGCGGAAGCTTTCACCCGGGCAGTCGAGACGGCCTACAAGGCGGTCATGAAGCCCAAGGAGGGCACGATCCTTACCGTGGCCAGGGCCATGTCGGAGAAGGCAAATGAACTTCTTGCGGATGATCTGGAATTCGCTCCTTTCTTTGAGGCGGTTCTGAAGGCGGGCGACGAGGCGCTCGCGAAGACCCCGGAGCTCCTGCCGGTCCTTAAAGAGGCAGGGGTTGTGGATTCGGGCGGCCAGGGCCTTATGTGCGTGATGCACGGGGCTGTCGACGCCTATAACGGCCTTGAGCTGGACCTCAATTTCTCGGCTCCGAAGACGGCTCCGAAGGCGGTGCGCCAGCCGATCAGCACAGACGACATCAAGTTCGGCTACTGCACCGAGTTTATCGTAAAGCTAGAGAAGGAATTCGGCGAGGAAGATGAAGTTTCCATGAAGGAATACCTCATGTCCCTGGGCGACAGCCTTGTCTTCGTCGCGGGAGACGGGATGGTGAAGGTTCACGTCCACACCAATCACCCCGGCAGGGCTTTTGAGAAGGGCCTTGAGTACGGCCAGCTCACCCGCATGAAGGTGGACAATATGCGGGAAGAGCACGAGGAGAGGCTGTTTGGGTCGGATAAGGTCGCCGAAGCCAGGGCGCAGGAGATCGCCGCGGAGGAGGAGAAGAAGACCCGGGAGAAAAAGCCGGCGGCCTTCATTGCCGTCTCCTCGGGTGAAGGCCTGTCCGATATCTTCCGCCAGCTCGGGGTCGATGTCATCATCGAAGGCGGACAGACCATGAATCCGAGCACAGACGACATGCTGAACGCGGTCAGGGAGGCGAACGCGGAGGATGTCTACATCCTGCCCAACAACAAGAATATCATCCTGGCAGCGAATCAGGCAGGGGAGCTTGCCGAGGAGTGCAGGGTCCACGTCATCCCGACCAGAACGATTCCCCAGGGGATCGCGGCGGTTATCGGATTTGTTCCGGAGAAGACTCCGGAAGAAAACGTCAGGGATATGGGCGAATGCGCCGCGGGAGTCAAGTCCGGGGAGATTACCTACGCCGTTCGGGATACGAAGATCGACGGGGTTGAGATCCGTTCCGGCAATATCATGGGCATCGGCGACGACGGCATACTGGGCGTGGGGGATTCCATCAGCCAGGTGGCGCTTTCCGTGCTGGAAAAGCTGATCGACGAGGATTCGGAGCTTGTCAGCATCTATAACGGGAAGGATTTTCCGGAGGAAGCGGCAGAAGAGCTCTCGGCGCTGATCAGCGAGAAATGGCCGGATATCGAAGTTGAGGTCAACTACGGAGGCCAGCCGGTCTATTACGTGGTCCTTTCCGTAGAATAATGGAGATAAGAGAGATAAAGGGCGTTGGTCCTAAGACCGAGGCCCTTTTCCATAAACTGCATATCTTTACGGCGGAGGACCTTCTTAGCTGGTATCCGCTCCATTATGACGAGTATCTCCCCCCGGTTCCCATCGGGGAGGCTTGCGCCGGCGGGAAAGCTGCCGTGGAGGGGAGAATCAGCCGGGCGGTCAGCGTCCGCCGGTCGGGCGCGAGGACGATCTTGACGACCGATATCGACGATCCTTCAGGGAGGCTGCGTCTTACCTGGTACAACGCTCCCTATATCAGGAGTCTTCTGGCCCGGGGATCGGTTTTCATTTTCCGGGGAAATATTTCGCTTCGGAACGGCGCGAAAGTGATGGAGCATCCGGAGATTTTCACGCTCCATCAGTATGATGAGAAAATAAAAACCCTGCTCCCCGTTTACGGGCTCACCAGGGGCCTTGGCAACAACGCGGTGGGCAAGGCGGTAAAGGAAGCGCTTTCGATGAATCTGCTCCCCGCTGAATACCTGCCGGAAACCTTTCTGGATGAGACTGGGATGCTTGCGGAGGAGGAGGCTTTCAGGGCCGTTCATTTTCCAAAGAACAAGGAGGAGGCCCTCGCCGCCGTCCGGAGGCTCTCTTTCGACGAATTTTTCCTCTTTATCCTCGCCCTGCGAACCCTCCGCTCGCAGCTTTTGAGCGCGGAGAACGCTTTCCCGATGAAGCTGAGCTGGGATACCGAGCGGATGATGGAGGGGCTTCCTTTTTCGCTGACCCGGGCCCAGGAGGCTGCCTGGCGGGAAATTGAGGCGGATCTTGCGGGAGAGCGGCTGATGTCCCGGCTTATTCAGGGCGACGTGGGGTCGGGCAAGACGATTATTGCCTTCCTTGCCATGGCGATGACGGCTTCCAACGGCTTTCAGAGCGCGCTTATGGCTCCGACGGAGGTGCTGGCCAGGCAGCATTACGAGAAGCTGGTCAAGCTGATCGCTGACCTGAAGCTTGAGAAGCTGCATCCGGTCCTCCTTACGGGAGGGCTTACGGCTTCCAGAAAAAGGGAGGCGCTCCGGGCCATCGCCGAGGGGACGGCGAACGCGGTCATAGGGACCCATGCCCTGATCGAGGACAAGGTGTCCTATAAGGCGCTTGCCCTGGTCGTCACGGACGAGCAGCACCGCTTTGGGGTCTCCCAGCGGGAGCTTCTCTTAAAGAAGGGGTCTCCGCCCCACCTGATGGTCATGTCGGCGACGCCGATTCCCCGGACGCTGGGCATTATCTGCTACGGGGATCTGGACGTATCCGTCATCGGGGAGCTCCCTAAAAACCGCCTTCCGATTAAAAACTGCGTCGTCGGGCCTTCTTTCTGGGGGGCGGCCCTGCGCTTTATCGCGAAGGAGGCGGAGGCGGGCCGCCAGGCTTACGTCATCTGTCCGATGATCGAACCCGCGGAGGGGATGGAGGCGGATAATGTGCTGGATACCGCCCGCAGGCTCAAAAAAGAGCTGCCGTCTTATTCCATCGGGATCCTTCACGGCCGCATGAAGCCGGCTGAGAAGAATAAGGTGATGGAGGATTTCGCGGAGGGGACCATTCAGATCCTGGTATCGACGACGGTCGTGGAGGTAGGCGTCGACGTGCCGAACGCGTCGGTCATGATGATCCTGGGGGCTGAACGCTTCGGCCTTGCCCAGCTGCACCAGCTGAGGGGCCGGGTCGGCAGGGGGACAGAGCAGTCCTACTGCATCTTTATGTCCGGCCAGGAGAGCGAGACCGTGAAGAAGAGGATGGAGATCCTGAAGAACTCGAATAACGGCCTTGAAATTGCGGAAAAGGATTTTGAACTCCGGGGGCCGGGAGACCTGCTGGGGATCCGGCAGAGCGGGGACGCCCTCTTTAAGATCGGGGATCCGGCCAGGGACCGGGATGTCATCGTCTCGGCCGGAAAGCTTGCCGCCTCCCTGATGGAAAGAGATCCGGAGCTTGCCGGGGCGGAGCACGCGCCCATAAAAAAACGGCTGGACGCCTATATGGAGGAGAGTTCCAAAACGATCACCCTTTAATCTGCCGGGAGCAGGCATAGGGGGAAAAGAGCACAAGGGGCCGCGTTATTGTCATATAGCTTGCCGAAAAATCACAAATACATGAAAAAATCCTTGTTATTTTTGGTGAATTTTGCTAAAATGTAAGAAGTGAAAAAACAGTTTTCGTTTTTCTCCTGTCCTGCGCCGGGATCCGGTATGCCCGTCAGCGGTCCGGGGCCTGCAGGGGAAGTTTGATGGCATCTGTGAAGAATGGGCAGAAGGCAAGCCATTCTGAAAGAGGGAGACATGAACGTAGGAATTATAGCGCACAACAGTAAAAAAACTCTTATAGAGGACTTTTGTATTGCCTACAAGGGAATTCTGGCCCGGCATGATATTTACGCGACCGGGACGACCGGACGGAGAATCGAGGAAGTAACCAATCTGAGAGTTCACAAGTTCCATCCCGGCTCCATCGGCGGGGACAAGCAGTTCACCGAGATGATTGAGCGGAACGCCATGGATATGGTTATCCTCTTTTATAATCCGAATATGATCGATCCCGGCGATCCGGATGTGGTGACGATCGTAATGGCCTGCGACCGCAACAGCATTCCCGTGGCGACGAATATCGCGACGGCGGAGATGCTGGTTCTGGGTCTCGGGCGGGGCGATCTTGACTGGCGGCTCAGCATGAAGAGCAGCGATATCCTATGAGGGTGATAGCGGGAACGGCCAGGTCCATGCCCATAAGGACTGTCAAGGGAATGGACGTGCGTCCGACGACGGACCGGACCAAGGAAACGCTCTTCAATATCCTGCAGCCCTATATTCCGGGAGGCCGTTTTCTTGACCTCTACGCGGGGACGGGCGCCATCGGGATCGAGGCGCTCTCAAGAGGCGCGGAGCTGGCTGTATTTGTGGAAAAGGTCAGGACGACGCAGCTTCTGATTGAGGAGAATCTCCGCTTTACGAAGCTTGCGGATCGGGCCAGGGTCATCAGGGGTGATGTCAATTCCGTCCTCACAAGGCTGTCGGACGGTTCTTTTGACGTTATTTTTATGGATCCGCCTTTTTCAAAAGGACTTGAGAAGGACACCCTGTTTCTCCTGAAGGACACGAAACTGATCGCCCCGGAGGGAATCGTCGTGGTGGAGGCCCGCCCCGGGACGGATTTCTCCTATCTTGAGGATTTCGGTTACGAGCTCGTAAAGGAACGGGTCTATTCCATGAGCGAGCATTTATTTTTAAAAAGAAGGTGAGGCTGGCATATGCGCCGTGCAGTATATCCCGGATCTTTCGATCCGGTAACCAATGGCCATCTGGACATTATCAAGAGGGCGTCAGAACAGTTTGACGAGGTGATTGTCGGGGTTTTGAATAATTCTAAAAAAACTCCGTTGTTTTCGGCGGAAGAACGTGTTAATATGATTAAGTGTATCACATCTGATCTGCCGAATATCCGGGTTCGTTCCTTTGAGGGGCTTTCCGTCAATTTTGTACGCGAATGCGGCGCCCAGGTCATTATCAGGGGACTTCGGGCCATCACGGATTTTGAATATGAGCTGCAGATGGCGCAGACGAACCGGGTCATGGCTCCGGATGTCGATACCATGTTTCTGATCACCAGTCTGGAGTACGCGTACCTCAGCTCCACGACGGTTAAGGAGGTAGCGTCATTCGGTGAGGATTTAGACAAGTTTGTTCAGCCTGTTGTGGCGGATGCGCTGCGCAATAAGTTCAGGACAAGAATTATGCAATAAGGAGAGTATAAATAATATGGCCAGCAGAATCGAACAAATCATTGAAGAGATTGAAGAGTACGTTGACAGCTGTAAGTTCCAGCCCCTTTCCACTACGAAGATCGTCGTAAACAAGGAAGAGCTTGAAGAACTCTTAAGGGAGCTCAGGCTGAAAACACCGGAAGAGATCAAGCGCTACCAGAAAATCATTTCCAACAAGGACGCGATACTGGCGGACGCCCAGTCCAAAGCCGACGGAATTATAGCCGCCGCGGAAGCGAGAGCCAAGGAGCTTGTCAACCAGCATGAGGTGACCCGTCAGGCCTACGACCAGGCCAACGAGACCATCGCCCGCTGCAACCAGCAGGCCCAGTCGATTATCGACGAGGCAAACCGCCAGGCCAACGCGATCAGTTCTTCCGCCATCTCGTATACAGACGACATGCTCGCAAACCTCGAAAACATATTGGGCAGCACCCTTCAGGAATCCGGCGCGCGCTACAAGGCTTTTGTCGATTCCATACAGAGTACCTATTCAACGGTTCTGAGCAACCGGAAGGAACTTTCACCTTCGGGCGGGAGTACGGCGCCTGAACCGGTCTATACGGATCTGGATATCGAGGAAGACGAAGAATAAGGAGTTTCAGGGGGGATGTTCGAGAGGATATCCCTTTTCTATTTTGCGGTTCATAACTATTCAATAGGAGGAAAAGAGCGTGGGAGAAGAATTAAAGAATTTATCACCGGAAAACGTGTTCGAGTACTTTGCGGCAATCTCGAAAATTCCCCGCGGTTCCGGCAATACAAAGGGAATGACTGAATATCTGCTTGATTTTGCCGCAAAGCGGGGCCTTCCGGCTGAAGCGGATGAAATCGGGAACGTCATCATCAAAAAAGGAGCTTCCGAGGGTTATGAGGAAGCGGAAACGGTCATCCTGCAGGGACATGTGGATATGGTGTGCGTCAGCGCTCCGGGCGTCGTCCACGATTTCGAGAAGGATCCCATCCATCTGATTGCCGACGGGGATTACCTCATGGCGGACGGGACCACTTTGGGGGGAGACGACGGCATCGCGGCGGCTTATATGCTGGCGATCCTTTCGGACGATACCGTGGCCCATCCGAATCTTGAATGTCTCTTTACGGTGGATGAAGAGACCGGTCTGGCCGGCGCGTCCGCTTTTGATTTTTCAAAACTAAAAGGCAGGAAGCTCATTAATATCGATTCGGAGAAGGAGGGGATCCTGACGGTCGGCTGCGCCGGAGGCATAAGGGCCGACGTCGTCCTTCCGATTCGAAGAGCCGTCGTCAAGGGGATGCCGGTCCTGGTGGAGATCAAAGGACTTCTTGGCGGGCATTCGGGCGCGGATATCGGCTGCGGCCGCATCAACGCCAACAAGCTTATGGGTCGCTACCTGTCGGAGCTTGACGGGCTCGCCCCGCTCTCCCTGGTCGACGTCTTCGGGGGAGACAAGGACAACGCGATCCCCGCATTTGCCAGGACGCATTTTGTGATCGATGAGGATGATCTGGAGAAAGCCCGGACTTTTACGGCGGAGTTCTCCGCCAGGGTTCGGAAGGAATACGCCGGAACGGATGAAGGGCTTGCGATAACGCTTGAAAGCGGGCACACGCACAAGGTCAAGGCCATGGACGCGGACAGCCAGCAGAAGGTTATCCTCTTCCTCAGCCAGGCCGCAGACGGGGTCTATCACATGAGCGGCACAACGCCGGGTCTGGTCCAGACTTCATCGAATCTCGGAATCATGCGGACCGGCGACGTTCAGTTCGTAGCCAGCTCCCTCATTCGGAGCAGCGTGCTTTCTGAGCGGGATCTCATTGCTGAAAAGTTCCGGGAGCTGGCCTCCTTCCTGGGCGGGCGCGTCCTTCTTCGGGATGGCTATCCGGCCTGGGAGTACAGGCAGGATTCGGACTTAAGGGAGCTGATGGTTGAGGTCTACAAGGCCATGTACGAGGAAGAGCCGAAGATCGAGGTGATTCACGCCGGGCTTGAATGCGGGATCTTCTATGGGAAGGAACCGTCGCTCGACGCGGTTTCAATCGGTCCGGACATGATCGGCATCCATACGCCGAAGGAGAAGCTGTCTGTCTCCTCTGTGGGCCGGGTCTATGATTTCCTGCTGTCCGTCCTGGCCTCTATGGCTTAAAAGACTGGAGTGTTTATGGAAATACAGCTTTGGAGAGAGCTCCTTCACCCCTATGAGATGGCGGTAGAGGAGATCGTCTCTAAATTCAACGCCCTCCGGGAAGAGTACAAGAAGAACAGTCTCTACTCCCCGATCGAGAGGGTTACGGGCCGGGTCAAGAGCGTTTCCAGCATTCTTGAGAAGATGCAGCGGAAAAACGTCTCATTTGAGAACCTGGAACAGGAAATCGAGGATATAGCCGGGGTCCGGGTCATCTGCCAGTTCGTCGAGGACATCGAAAAGGTGGCCTCCCTGATCGTTATGCGCCAGGATATGAAAGTCATCGAGCGGAAGGATTATCTGGCCAACCAGAAGAAAAGCGGCTACCGGAGCCTGCATCTTATCGTGGAATATATGGTGGAGACGATCCACGGCCCCCGGAGAGTCCTCGCGGAGATCCAGATTCGGACCATGGCGATGAATTTCTGGGCGACGACCGAGCATTCGCTCCAGTATAAATACAAAGGCGAGATTCCGCCCCATGTCAGCCTCCAGCTCTCCAAGGCGGCAGACGCGATCTTCGTCCTTGACAACGAGATGTCCCAGGTGCGCTCGGAGATCATCGACGCCCAGATCGATTCCCAGATCCAGACCCGCCTGGTCAAGGATATCTTAACGGCCATCGAGAATCTCTATCACGTGGCCAGCACCCGCGAGGTGCGGAAGATACAGGACGAATTCTACCGGATCTACAGTCTGCACGACCTGGAGGAACTGAAACGCTTTCAGAAGCAGCTCGATATCTTTGCCGAAGGCTACCGGGCCCAATCGGTTGATTCGGCTCCGCTCTGAGGAAGGAGGCCTATGCTTCTGCCTGAAGAATACGAAAAAAACATGCGCGAACTCTTGAAAGAGGACTATCCCGCTTATCGGGATAGTCTTCTTATGCTGCCGGTAAACGGCCTTCGGGTAAATGAAAACCGGATCCTTCTTCCGGAATTCGAGGAGCTTCTTCTGCGGCTCGGAAAGGAAGTTCCCTCAAAGCTTTCCTTTGTCCCCAACGGTTTTCGAATCGCGGATACGGGAGAGTTCTCCAAAAGCCCGCTTTTTTCGGCAGGGCTTTACTATCTGCAGGAGCCCTCGGCCATGCTTCCGGCCCGGATGCTGCCCATAAGGTCCGGGGAGCGGGTCCTCGATCTCTGCGCGGCGCCGGGAGGCAAGGCGACGGAGCTGGCCGCCCGGCTTAAGGGCAGCGGGATGCTGCTGGCCAACGACATCTCCGCAAGCCGCGCCGCGGCGCTCCGGCGGAACACGGAGCTTATGGGGCTTGCGAATGTCTTCATTTCCTGCGAAAAGCCGGAAAGGCTGGCCCGGAGCTTCCCAGGTTATTTTGACAGGATCCTCGTCGACGCCCCCTGTTCGGGGGAGGGGATGTTTCGGAGGGAGCCGGCCATGACCGGCCACTGGAAAGAAAAGGGGCCTTCCTCTTACGCCCCGCTTTCGCGTGAGATCCTGAAATCCGCCGTCCGGATGCTTGCCCCCGGCGGAATGCTCCTTTATTCAACTTGCACCTTTTCGCCGGAGGAAAATGAAAAGAATGTGCTGTCCCTGCTTGAGGCGGAGCCGGAGCTTTCCCTCCTGGAGATCCCGGCAGGCGAGGGCTTCTGCCCGGGAGTCCTGCCCGGGACGGAGGGCTGCGCGCGCCTCTATCCCCACAAGGGACCTTTCGAGGGCCAGTTTCTTGCGCTCTTTCAAAAGGCCGGGAGCCCGCCCGAACGGAAGGCGGAGAGGAAAGCGCTCTACGAGAAAAACAGGGAGTTATACCGGCTTCCGGGGGCCGCGCTGCCGGATCCGTCCCTCCGCTATCTTCTGACCGGCCTGCATCTGGGAACGATTAAAAAGAACAGGCTTGCCCTCTCGCAGGCCCTCGCCCAGACCCTGAAGGCCGGAGAGTGGCCGAAAACCCTGAACCTTGGCGCGCAGGATCCCCGGACAGCGCGCTTTCTTAAGGGCGAGACGATTGAATTTGATACCGCGGAGCTTTCGGACGGGGCTTATGCGGATCCGGCGTTTTCAGAAATTTTTGGGGAGAGAAAAGAGATCCTGCTGGCGCTGGAGGGCTTCGGCATCGGCTTCGGGCTGAAGAACGGCAGCCTGCTCAAGAACAAGCGGGATCCGGGATGGAGGCGGCAGTGAATGAAAAAGCTTGATGTACGCGCCTATAAGGGCGTCGTCTTCGATCTGGACGGGACCCTCATCGATTCGATGGGGATGTGGCAGGAGATCGACCGGGAATATCTGGCCCGCTTTGGGCTCAAGGCGCCGGAGAACCTGCAGAAGGAGGTAAACGGGCTTCCCTTTACGGAGGTGGCGGTCTATTTTAAGGAGCGTTTCGGAATCAGGGACAGTCTGGAGCAGATCGGGGAAGACTGGCGGGAGATGGCCCGCCAAAAATATGTCAACAGCGTCCCCTTAAAAAGAGGGGTCCGGGAGCTTCTCTTCTTTTTAAAAGAGGAAGGGATCCCCACGGCCATCGCTTCGAGCAACCATGCGGAGCTGATCGAATCCATCCTCAGGCGCCATGGGGTGAGGGAGCTTATCGGGCCGATCGTCACCTGCGACGACGCCGGGGCCGGAAAGCCGGAACCGGCGGTTTATCTTGCGGCCGCGCGAAAGCTCGGCCTCCCGCCCTCCTGCTGCCTCGTCTTTGAGGACGTGCCGGCCGGCGTTCTGGCCGGCAGACGGGCCGGGATGGATGTCTGCGCCGTCCGGGATCCGGACTTCCTCAGGGAGTCGGAAGAGGCGGAGAGGCTGGCGGATTTCGCGATTGACGATTTTTTTCCGTGCATACCGCTGTGATCTGTGGTATTATAGCAAGCGATAAAACTATTGGATGCTTTTATGGAAACATTTCGCGGGGATCCGCCCTGTTTTGGCCGCAGGAAGCGGCGAAAATCCCGCGTTTCATCCCGCAGGGCGGGATGGGATGTTCTCGCAAAGGAGTGAAAAATTATGGGGAAGGCTTCAAAAGGCGAATACGGCTACTTCCGTTTTGAGCGGAAAAGGCGGATGATCCTGACGTTTATCTTTCTGGGGATCCCGCTCATCATCTTTATCGCGGGCCTCCTTCTTACGGGGACGGAGAAGAGTGTGTTCACCGTGGCGGCAGTGGTCCTGGTGATCCCGTTCGCGATGTCCTTTACCGGACTGGTCACGGTCTTTACCCAAAAGTCGATTTCCGATGAGGCCCACGAAGCCATCAGCGCCCATGCCGGCGGACTCCTCATGGCCTACGAGCTCTATGTGACCCACGAGAAGGCTTCGACCTTTGTGGACGCCTTCGCCATCTGCGGCAACAGCGTGGCGGGACTGGTGACGGGGAAGAAGGGCGATCCGGCCTTTACGCAGGAGTACGTCCAGAAGACTTTGCGCGCCGCCGGTTTTTCGGGGATCTCGGTCAAGCTCTTTAGGGAGCAGGAGAAGTTTCTGGAACGCCTTGATTCCATGAACGCCCATGCGGACTCGCTCCGCCAGGGGCTCAGCTATAAGGTCGATCCCCGCTATCCGGATTACAACCGGGAGGAGCTGATCTGGCAGACCCTCCTGGAGATCTCTTTCTGAGCCATGAGGGAATTCGTGATCGGGAGAAACGAAGCCGGCCAGCGTCTGGACAAATATCTGCGCAAGCTTCTCAAGGAAGCCCCCGACGGCTTTCTCTACAAGATGCTCCGCAAGAAGAATATCACGCTGGAGGGGCGCAGGGCTTCGGGAAATGAAATGCTGGCGGAAGGCATGAGCGTAAAGCTCTTCCTTTCCGAGGAGACCTTTGAGAAGATGGCCGGGCAGGAAGCGCTGCTTCCTGCCGGGAGGAAGAAAGGGGGAAAACGCGCCTTTTCCCTCTCCCCGGAGAACATCGTCTATGAGGACCGGGACCTCGTCCTGGTCAACAAACCCCCCGGAGTCCTCGTGCACTCCCGGGGCGCGGGGGAGGAGACGCTTGCCGGCGCGCTCCTTTCCTATCTCGCTTCGCCGGGAAAGCTGGACCGGAGGGAGCTTGCGGCCTTCCGTCCGGCGCCCATGAACCGTCTTGACATGAATACCAGCGGGCTGGTCCTTTGCGGGGCCTCGCTGCCGGGCGAGCAGTTCCTGGCCCGGGCCATAAGGGAGCGGACGATCCGGAAGGAGTATCTCTGCGTCGTAAGGGGGAGCTTTCCCTTTGAGGGAAAGAAGAGCGCCTACCTTGCGAAGGACGGGCGGAGGAACCGGGTTTTCATTTCCGAAAAGGAGAAAGAGGGGATGGAGCCGATCGAGACCGCTTTCTATCCCCTGGCGGAGAGCGGGGGCTTTACGCTCCTGAAAGTCCTCCTTATCAGCGGGAAACCCCACCAGATCCGGGCGCATCTTGCCTGTCTGGGCTATCCGCTGCCGGGGGATCCGAAATACGGGGATCCGGAGCTGAACGCCCGGATCGCCCGGGAGGCCGGGCTTTTCCGCCAGTGCCTCCACGCCCATCAGGTGACGTTTTTGGAGGCAGAAGGAGAATTCGGCAGGCTTCGCGGCAGGACCTTCACGGCTCCCTGCCCGAAAGATTTTATAAAGGTTTTGAAGGTGACTGGACTTGAGTGAGAATAAGAATATTGAAGAAACATTTGACTGGAAGCAGGAGATCGTGTCCTTCATTTTCCCGATTATCTGCGTGGTGGTGGCCGTCCTGCTCATCAACGAATTGCTGGTCGTGAACGCCCGGATCCCTACCGAATCCATGGAGAACACGATCATGGTCAACGACCAGGTCTTCGGCAACCGCCTGGCCTATCGGAACGCGCTGCCGGAGCGCTTCGACATCGTGATCTTTCACTACCCGGACGACGAATCCAAGCTCTATATCAAGCGGGTGATCGGGCTTCCGGGGGAGACGGTGGAGATCGTGGACGGGAAGGTCTACATCAACGGGAGCGAGGAGCCGCTTGACGACAGCTTCTGCCCGGAGGAGCCCCTGGGTTCCTACGGACCCTTTTACGTCCCTTCCGGCCATTACTTTATGATGGGGGACAACCGGAACCACAGCAACGATTCCCGCTTCTGGATCAATAAGTACGTGAGTCTGGACAGGATCCTGGGAAAGGCTTTCTTCCGCTACCTCCCGGTTACGAGGATGGGAGTCCTTGAATAATGGGAACCTGGAATTCCAGGGGGCTGCGGGGCTCGGTTCTGGAGGAGACGATCAACAGGACGATCGCCCACCTGCGGGATAAAGGCCTCGCGCTCATCCAGAAGATTCCGACCCCCATCACGCCGATCGAGATCGACAAGACGTCGCGGCGCATTACCCTGGCCTATTTCGACAAGAAGAGCACGGTCGATTACCTGGGGGCGGTCCAGGGGCTGCCGGTCTGCTTCGACGCCAAGGAGTGCGCGGAGGATACCTTTCCGCTGAAGAATATCCACCCCCACCAGAAGGCCTTTATGGAGGAATTCGAGGGGCAGGGGGGGATCGCCTTCCTTATCATCTATTTTTCCGGAAGGCAGGAGTACTATTACATGACCTGCCGGGAAATGAAGGGCTTCTTTGCGCGGATGGAGGAGGGCGGACGGAAAAGCATCAGGCTTTCGGAGCTGGATCCCGCCTGTTTTTTTGAGGAAAAGAACAATCTGCTCCCGATTATCGAGAGCATTCAACAAGACCTGGATAACCGGGAGGAGAAAGATGGCTAACAGGGCAATTCATACGCCGGACGGATTCCGCGACCTGTACGGGGAATCCTGCATGGCGAAAAGGGAGCTGATGGATCGGGTGAGGGAGGTGTTCGGGCGCTATGCCTATGAGAACATCGAGACCCCGACCGTGGAATTCTTTGATGTCTTTTCCAGCGACATAGGGACCACGCCGTCGCGGGAGCTTTACAAGTTTTTTGACCGGGACGGCAACACGCTGGTCTTAAGGCCGGATTTTACCCCTTCCGTGGCCAGGGCCGCGGCCATGCATTTCCCGGACGAGCGCTTTCCGGCCCGCCTTTCTTACGAGGGCAGCACCTTTGTCAATTCCGCTGAATTACAGGGCCGCCTCAAGGAGCAGACCCAGATGGGCATCGAGCTTTTGGGGGACGCTTCGCCGGAGGCGGACGCCGAGGTCATCGCCATGACGGCCGAGATTCTTCTGGCGGCCGGGATCAGCCGTTTTCAGGTCAGCGTCGGGGAAGTGGACTTCTTTAAGGCCCTGGCGGACGCTTCCGGGCTTTCCGGGGAGGAGATCGGCTCGTTAAGGGCTCTCATCTCCAGCAAGAACTTTTTCGGGGTCGAGGAGCTCCTTGGCGGCTTCGCGGTCGAAAGCCGCCTGAAGGAAGCCTTTGTCCGCCTCCCCAACCTTTTCGGCGGGCCGGAGGTTCTGGACGAGGCCGCTGCCTTCGCGGCGGCGCCCCGGGAGAAAGCGGCGCTGGAGCGTCTCTTCGCGATCAGCCGGATCCTGGAGGCGCGGGGCCTGTCACGCTATGTATCCTATGATTTCGGGATGCTTTCCAAATTCAACTATTACACGGGGATCATTTTTTCCGCCTACACCTATGGGACCGGCGAGCCGGTCGCCAAGGGCGGGCGCTACGATAATCTTCTCGGACATTTCGGCAAGGAGGAGCCGGCAGTCGGCTTCGGGGTCTACATCGATCAGCTGATGAGCGCCCTTAGCCGCCAGGGCCTCCGGAAGGGAAAGGAGGCGGAGCTATGAGGCCGATCACGATTGCCCTGACCAAGGGAAGGCTGGCCAGGAAGACCCTGGAGCTCTTCCGCTCCATCGGGATCGATCCGGCCGGAGCCGACGATCCGGACACCCGGAAGCTCATTTTCGAGAATGAAGAGCTCGGACTCCGTTTCTTCCTGGCGAAAGGCCCGGACGTCCCGACCTACGTCCATTACGGGGCGGCGGACATCGGAATCGTCGGCCGGGATACGATCATCGAGGAGGGGAAGAAGCTCTACGAGGTTCTGGATCTGGGCTACGGCCGCTGCCGGATGTGCGTCTGCGGACCGGAGTCCGCGAGGAAGTACCTGGAGAACGGGGAGATGATCCGGGTGGCGACCAAGTACCCCAATATCACCAGGGACTATTTCATGAATAAGAAGCACCAGACCGTGGAGATCATCAAGCTGAACGGCTCCATCGAGCTGGCCCCCATCGTCGGCCTGGCCGAGCTGATCGTCGATATCGTGGAGACGGGTTCGACCCTGAAAGAGAACGGACTGAAGGTCCTGGAGGAGGTTCTTCCCCTTTCGGCCCGGGTCGTGGTCAACCAGGTCAGCATGAAGATGGAAAATGAAAGAATATCGGATCTGATCCGCCGTATGAAGGAGGCGCTGTGATGAAAATAGTGAAGCTTACCCGGGAGTCCTTCGGCTCGATTCTCATAAATATGCTGAAGCGGAGCCCGGACAATTATCCCGCGGAGGAGGCCGCGGTGGCCGCCATCCTCTCCGACGTGAAAAGCCGGGGGGACGCCGCGGTGTTTGAATACACGAAACGCTTCGACCGCGCGGATATCGGACCGGACAACTTTATCGTGACGAAGGAAGAGGAGGAGGAGGCCTATCGGGCCGTGGATCCGGAGCTCGTCGAGGTGATCCGCAAGGCGATCCGCCGCATCCGGGCCTTCCACGAGCACGAAAGGCAGGAAAGCTGGTTCTGCACGGAAGAGGGGATGGTCCTGGGGCAGCGGGTGACGCCTCTGGCCCGGGTCGGGATCTACGTTCCGGGAGGCAAGGCCGCCTATCCCTCATCCGTTCTCATGAACGTCATCCCGGCCCAGGTCGCCGGGGTGCCGGATATCGTCATGTGCACCCCGCCCGGCAGGGACGGGAAAGCGGCCCCGACTACCCTGGTCGCGGCGAAGGAGGCCGGCGTTAAGACCGTCTACAAGGTCGGCGGGGCCCAGGCGGTCGCGGCCATGGCCTTCGGGACGGAGAGCCTGCCCCGGGTGGACAAGATCACGGGTCCCGGCAACATCTTCGTGGCCCTGGCCAAGAAGGCGGTCTACGGGCACGTCTCCATCGATTCGGTGGCCGGCCCCTCCGAGGTCATGGTCCTGGCGGACGAGACCGCGAATCCCCGCTACGTCGCGGCGGATCTCCTCTCCCAGGCGGAGCATGACGAGCTGGCTTCGGCCATCCTGGTGACCACCTCCATGGAGCTGGCGGAAGAAGTGAGCCGGGAAGTTGACGGCTTCCTCGAGAAGCTTTCGCGCCGGGAGATCATCGAGAAGTCCCTGGACCGCTTCGGCCGCATCCTGGTCGCGGACAGCATGGACGAGGCCATCAGGGCGGTCAACGAGATCGCCTCGGAGCATCTGGAGATCGTGACGAAGGAGCCCTTCCTGCTCATGACGAAGATCAAAAACGCGGGCGCGATCTTCATCGGGGAGCATTCCTCGGAGCCTTTGGGCGATTATTTTGCCGGCCCCAACCATGTCCTGCCGACGAACGGCACCGCGAGATTTTTCTCCGCGCTCTCCGTGGACGATTTCGTGAAGAAGACGAGCATCATCTACAGCTCCAGGGAGGCGCTTTCCGCCCTCCACGAGGACGTGGAGCGCTTCGCCGGGGCGGAAGGGCTGACGGCCCACGCCAACTCGGTCCGCGTGCGGTTTGAGTGAAGACGGGCTTGGGCCGCGGGTTTTCGCGGAGGAAGCCTGAAATCCCGCTAAGATAAAGCAGCGTATGCGAAGCTGAATGGAGGTTTATTATGAAGAAAATGCTGGTTCCCTGTATTTATATGCAAAACGGCAAGGCTGTGACCGGCTTCGGAAAGACCAGCGCCTTAACGGATATGCCCCTTGACGAGCTGGCGGAGTCTTACAGCGTAAGCGGGGCGGACGCCTTGCTGGTTCTTGATTTTTCCAACACGGATGAGGAGCATGAGGAGGCGATCGCCTGCCTGGCGTCCATGTGCAGGCAGTCTCAGGTCCCGGTCATCGCCGCCGGCAATATCAAAAGGGCGGAGGATGTGAAGAAGCTCCTTTACGCCGGGGCCAGACAGGTCATCCTGAACGGGAGCCGCAAGGACAACATGCAGCTCCTTCCGGAGGTTTCCAGGCGTTTCGGAAAGGAGAAGCTGGCGGTCAGCATCGCTTCCGTCGAGGAATACATGCTCTTTTCCGAAGATATCGAAGCTTTCGCCTCCCGGATCCTGGTCCTTTCGGACATCGAGGATTCCCTGCCCAAGCTCACGAGCCTCCCCATTCTCTTCCACGCCAAGGAGAGCAGCGCGGCGGAGGTCCTGGCTTTCCTGGCCAAGCCCGGAATCGAGGGGGTCACGGGCAGCTACGTCTCCTCCCCGGACATAAGCCTTTTGAAGCTCAAGGAAGCGGCTCTGGGGAAGGATATCCCCATGGCGGTCTTTTCGAGCAGCCTTTCATTTGACGAATTGAAGACCGATGAGAAGGGCCTGATCCCCTGCGTCGTCCAGGACTATTCCAACGACGAGGTCCTCATGATGGCGTATATGAACCGGGAAAGCTTTGAGAAGACCCTTCTGACCGGGAAGATGCACTACTATTCCAGAAGCCGGAAATGTCTCTGGCTCAAGGGGGAGAGCAGCGGCCACTACCAGTACGTGAAGGCCATGTCGGCCGACTGCGACCGGGATACCCTGCTGGCCAAAGTTTCCCAGGTGGGGGCCGCCTGCCATACCGGGAATCGTTCCTGCTTTTTTACGCCGCTTTTTGACAGCGGGGAGATCGAGAAGAACCCCATGCGGGTGTTCGAGAGCGTTTACAACGTGATCCTGGACCGCAAGGCCAACCCCAGGGAGGGCTCCTATACCAACTATCTCTTCGACAAGGGAATCGACAAGATCCTGAAGAAGGTGGGCGAGGAGAATACGGAAATCATCATCGCGGCCAAGAATCCCGACCCGCAGGAGCTCCGCTACGAGATCTCCGACTATCTCTATCACCTGATGGTGCTGATGGCGGAGAAAGGGGTCAACTGGACGGATATCACGGATGACCTTTCAAGAAGATAAGGACTGACTGTTAAGCAATCAAAATCAAGGAGGCAGGGGGCGCAAAGACCGCCCCTTTTACTATATGAAGAAAACGGCATTAAGCGACCGCATTCTGCGGGAGGTGGAGAAGCCCGCCCGCTATATCGGCAAGGAAATAAACAGCGTCGAAAAGGATCCGGAGCAGGTGGATATCCGCTTCGCGATGTGCTTTCCCGACGTCTACGAGATCGGGATGTCCCACCTGGGAATCCAGATTATCTATGAGCAGTTAAACCGCCTGCCTTACGTCTGGTGCGAGCGGGTTTATTCCCCCTGGCCGGATCTGCACCGGATCATGAAGGAGCAGAGGATTCCCCTTTTTGCGCTGGAATCCCAGGAGATGGTGAAAGGTTTTGATTTTCTGGGCATCACCCTCCAGTACGAGCTCTGTTACGCCAATATCCTGCAGATCCTCGATCTGTCCGGGATCCCGCTTCACGCAAAGGACCGGGGGGAGGAGGATCCGATCGTCCTGGGGGGAGGACCCTGCGCCTACAATCCGGAGCCCCTGGCGGATTTCTTTGATTTCTTCTATATCGGGGAATCCGAGACCGTCATGGAGGAGGTCGTAAGGCTTAGGCGGGATATGAAGAAGGCAGGCAGAAGCCGGGCCGAGTATCTGAGGGAGCTTTCGCATATTCCGGGGATGTACGTCCCTTCGCTCTACGAGGTCTCCTACCGGGAGGATCAGACGCTGGCTGCTTTCAGTCCCCGCTATCCGGACGTGCCGGCCAGGGTCAAAAGGCAGGTCTGCATGAACCTTTCGGAGGCGCCCTATCCGGAGAAGCCCCTGGTTCCCTATATCAAGGTTACCCAGGACCGGGTCGTCCTTGAGATCCAGCGGGGCTGCATCCGGGGCTGCCGCTTCTGCCAGGCCGGCATGATCTACCGGCCTTTGAGGGAGAAGAGCCTTGATACGCTGAAGAAGGAGGCGGAGCGGATGCTGGAGGCATCCGGCCACGAGGAGATCTCTTTAAGCTCGCTTAGCTCCAGCGATTATTCGCAGCTGCCGGAGCTTCTGGACTATCTCATTAAGAATTTCCGCTCCCAATCGATCAATATCTCCCTCCCTTCCCTCCGGATCGATAATTTTTCGCTGGAGGTCATGAAGCAGGTCCAGGACGTGAAGAAGAGCTCCCTTACCTTCGCGCCCGAAGCCGGGACCCAGCGCCTCCGGGACGTCATCAACAAGGGCCTTGCGGAGGAGGAGATCCTTGCCGGGGCCGGGGCGGCTTTCCGGGGCGGCTGGAACAAAGTCAAGCTCTACTTTATGCTGGGCCTCCCGACGGAGACCAAAGAGGACCGGAAGGGGATCGCCCATCTGGCCCAGGGGATCTGCGACGCCTATTACGAGATCCCCAAGAAGGATCGGAACGGGAAGTGTGAGATCACGGTTTCGACTTCCTTCTTCGTCCCCAAGCCCTTCACCCCCTTCCAGTGGGCCCCGATGTACCGGGAAGGGATGTATCTTGACCGGGCGAAGGAAGTAAAGGAAGAGATCCGGGCCATGAAGAACCAGAAGAGCATCCGCTATATCTGGCACGACGCGAAGGGAACGGTCCTGGAGGGCGTGCTGGCCCGGGGGGATCGGCGCCTGGGGCCGGTCATCGAGTACGCTTACCGGCATGGGGCTTTATTTGACGCCTGGACGGATTACTTTAACATGGATATCTGGATGGAAGCTTTCGCCGCCGCCGGGGTGGACCACGAGTTCTACACGCTCCGGGAACGGGATACGGAAGAGCTCCTGCCATGGGATTTTATCGACATCGGCGTCTCCCGCCGCTTTATGGAGCGGGAATGGGAGCGGGCCCGGGAAGGGGTCGTGACGCCCAACTGCCGGGAAATGTGCCGGGGCTGCGGCTCCCGGAGCTTCGGCGGGGGCGTCTGCTTCGAGGAGCGGGACGATAAGGGGCACTCCGTCAACGCCTGGAAGAGCCCGGAGCTTTCCACGTTGCCGGAAAGAGAGGAGGATGAGGCATGAAGGTTCGTATGAAGATGGCCAAGACCGGCCCGATCCGCTATGTGGGACATCTGGATTTCATGCGCTCATTCCAGAAGGCTCTGCGGAGAAGCGGGATCCGGGCGGCTTTCTCCAGGGGCTTCAGCCCCCATATGCTGATTTCTTTTGCCTCCCCGCTGGGGGTCGGGCTTGAGAGCGTCGGCGAGTATGTCGACGTGGAGCTGGCCTACCGGGATCCCTTCCCGCTGGATCCGGTGGAGGAGCAGCGCCTTGAGTCGATCGGTCTTAAAAATGAAGACCTCCCGCCTGCCCCGTCCTCCGGGGAGCTTTGCCGGATGATCAACCGGGAGCTGCCGGAGGGCGTCCGGGTCTTTAGTATGAAGCGGGTCGGGCAGATGAAAGAGAAGGCGATGGCGCTGGTGAGGGGGGCGGATTACCTGGTCTTTTTGGAAGACGGTTTTCTCGCGGAGGCCGATCTCACGGAGGCTGTCTTATCGCTGCTTGCGGAAACGTCCATCGTCATCCACAAGGTTACGCCCAAGTCGGAAAGCGACGTGGATATAAGGCCGCTGATTTATGACCTGGGGGTCATGGAGGACGGATTCTGCGCCCGGGAGGAGCGCTTTCTCTCCTTTGATCCGGAGGGCTTCTCCCGCTCCCTTTTCATGAGCCTTTCCGCGGGGAGCGCGGCGAACCTGAAGCCGGAGACCCTGATGGCCGCGCTCTGCCGGAAGCTGGGGAAGGAGTTCGATCCCTGCGCGCTCCGGATCCTGCGGCTTGAGATGTACGCGGAAGCCTCAAAAGCGATGTCAGAGCTGGGGGAGGCGTTTTGAGCGCCGCGCATGCAAAGCGCGCATGCGGGAGACGAATAAGAGAAAACGGCTTTCCGCGGGGCCGGAGCGAGGGGCCGGCAGAGGCGGATGGGCAGCGGAGGATGATGGATGCGTGACTATCTTGTGACGGAGACGGTATTTCAGGGAAGGCGTTTTATGGCGGCGGCCTTCTACGAGGGTATGCGCCTCATGAATCTCCGGGTCCGGCCCCGGGAGGAGGAGTCTTGCGTCGGCCAGATCCGGACCGGTTTCGTCGCGGACCGGGTGGGCAACATCGGGGGCGTTTTCGTGCAGTCCGGAAGGGAGAAGTTTTTCATTTCCAGCTTTCCGAAGGACGCGGATCCGGGACATATCGTCTTCCTCGTTACCAGGGACGCCCTGGGCAATAAGAGCCCGACAGGCACGCTTGCCCTGGAGCTGGCCGGGAGATACGCGGTCGTCAGGCAGAAGCCCCGGGGCCTGTCTTTTTCCGGCCGCCTGAGCGGGGAGGAGAAAAGGATCCTCCGAAAGTGGCTGGAGGGCTTTGACGCCCGGGGGCTGGGGATCCTGGTCCGCACCAATGCGGGCAGGGCGGAGAAAAAGGTCTTCCTGGAGGAGCTGGCCGGGCTTGCGGCAAGGTTTTCCGGGATCCTTGAGGAGGCCGGGACGGCCGGAAACGGGAAGATCCTCTACCGGCCGGATCCCTTCTATGTCGAGGAGCTGGACAGGACCCGGGAGCTTCCCGACCGGATCCTGACCGATCTTCCGGACGCCTTCCCGCTTCTTGTACAAAAGAAGCAGCTTTCGGCGGAGCTTTGCTTTTACGGCAGGGAAAACAGGGCGCTGACCCTTCCGGAGCTCTACGGCCTGCCCCGGGAGCTGGAGAAGCTTACGGGCCGGGCGGCCTGGCTTAAGAGCGGGGCCTATCTCGTGATCGAGAAGACGGAGGCCTTCGTCAGCATCGACGTCAACTCCGGCAAGTGCGGGAAGGGGAGGATTCCGGAGGAGACTTACCGGAAGATCAATCTGGAAGCCGCGGAGGAGGCGGTCCGCCAGATCATGCTCCGCAATCTTTCCGGTATGATCCTGATCGACTTTATCAATCTTAAGAGCCGGGATCACCGGGAGGAGCTGGTCAACGTCATGAAGAAGCTGGTCCGCCGCGACCCCCTCCGCATGGACGTCATCGATCTTACGCCTCTTGGAATCATGGAGATTGTGCGGCAGAAGGGTGAGAAGTCCCTCGCGGAGCGCCTTGGGCTTTCGGATCAGGAAGCGCGGCGCGGATGATGGAAACCTGCATTTTTCTCTTTACATCCGAATTTTTTTGTGTTAGAATACGTGAGTATGCCGCAAAGAGGGGCTGCAAGCGCGTTCTTTTAAAGGGAACGCCGCCGCATCTTGCGAGTTTTTTGAGAAGGAGGTGTCTCCATGTACGCAGTAATCGCAACCGGCGGAAAGCAATACAGGGTTTCCGAGGGCGATGTCATCCGTGTCGAGAAGCTTGGGCTTGAGGTCGGCGAGGATGTCACGTTCGAGGATGTCCTTGCGGTTTCCAACGAAGGACTCAAGGTCGGCGAGGACGTCAAGGATGCCAGCGTCAGCGGAAAGGTTATTTCCAACGGGCGTTCCAAGAAGGTCATCGTTTACCGTTACAAGCCGAAGAAGGGCTACCACAAGAAGAACGGCCACAGGCAGGCCTACACGGCTGTCAGGATCGAGAAGATCAACGGCTGAAGATGATCCGCGCCACATTTTTCAAGAAAGGCGGCCGCTATACGGGCTTTAAGGCCCGGGGTCATGCGGGCTATGGCGAGGAAGGGACCGATATCATCTGCGCGGCCGTTTCGGTACTCACCATCAATACCGCGAATTCGCTGGAGCTTTTGGCGGATGAAAAGCTCGCGGAACAGGAAACGGACGGTTTCGTCTCGTTTCGGTTCGAAAACGGCATTTCCGAAAAGGGAATGCTTCTCATGGATTCCCTGCATCTGGGCCTTAGGGATATAGCCGAAGGTGAGGGGAAGGGTTATATTAAAGTCAACATCGAGGAGGAATGAGTCATGCTTAATATGAATCTCCAGCTCTTCGCGCACAAGAAGGGCGTCGGTTCCACCAAGAACGGACGTGATTCCGAGGCGAAGAGATTAGGCGCCAAGAGAGCAGACGGCCAGTTCGTCAAGGCTGGCAACATCCTTTACAGGCAGCGCGGCACGCACATCCATCCGGGTGCCAACGTCGGCCGCGGCGGCGATGATACGCTCTACGCAAAGGCAGACGGCATTGTCCGCTTCTCAAGACTCGGCAAATACCGCAAGCAGTGCTCCATCGAGCCTGTCGCGGCGGTCGAGGAATAATTCTGTAAGGAAAAGCTGATGAAAGGCTTCGAATCCGATGGATTTGAAGCCTTGTTTTGTATAGGCGGCCGGATTTTTTTAAATGCGGCGCCCAAAGACGCATCGGACAGGGACCCGGGGTTTCTGCCGGATCAACAAAGAAAGAAAAGAGAAACAACCTATGTTTTTAGACCATGCGAGAATACATATCCGCTCGGGCAAAGGGGGCGACGGCCACGTCAGCTTCCATCGGGAGAAGTTCGTCGCGGCCGGCGGCCCGGACGGGGGCGACGGCGGCCGGGGCGGGGATATCATTTTTGAGGTGGACAAGGGGATGAATACGCTGTTCCCCTACAAGCACCGCTACATGTTCCGGGCCGGAGACGGCGGGGAGGGCAAGAAGAAGCGGGGCCACGGGGCCGACGGCAGCGATCTCATCCTCAAGGTGCCGGAAGGAACGATCCTCAGGGAAGAGCATTCCGGGGAGATCATCGCCGATCTGTCCGGGGAGAACACGCGCCAGGTGATCCTCAGGGGCGGCCGGGGCGGCCGGGGAAATATGAATTTTGCCAGCCCGACCAACCAGGCGCCCCAGTACGCGGAGCCCGGCAAGGCGGCCATGGAGCTGGACGTCACTATGGAACTGAAGCTGGTGGCGGACGTGGGGCTTGTGGGCTTCCCGAACGCCGGCAAGTCCACCTTCCTCTCCCGGGTCACCAACGCGAAGCCGAAGATCGCGGATTATCCCTTCACGACGATCCAGCCCAATCTCGGAGTGGTGGATTTCGGCGGCGGGAGGGGCTTCATCATTGCGGACATGCCGGGCCTTATCGAAGGGGCTTCCGGGGGCGTGGGGCTGGGCCATGAATTCCTGCGCCATATCGAGCGGACCCGCGTCATCATCCATCTGGTGGATGCGGCGTCCTTTGACGGGCGGGATCCGGTGGAGGACATAAGGGCCATCCACAGGGAACTTGAAAGCTTCAACCCGGAGATCATGAAGAAGCCGATCGTCATCGCCGCCAACAAGATCGACGCCATAAGCGGCCTCTCGGAGGATCCGCTGGAGAAGATCAGGGCTTCCTTTTCTGATGAAGAATTCCCGATCTTCCCCATCTCCGCGGTCACGGGCGAGGGCGTGAAAGAACTTCTCAATAAAGTGATGAATCTTCTTGAAACTACGGCGGTAAAACAGGTATACTATGAGCAGGAGTTCTTCCCGGAGGACATGATTCTTTCCGACGACCTTCCCTACACGATCGAGAAGGAGACGGACAGCAAGGGCCGCCCGGTCTACGTGGTCGAGGGGCCGAAGATCGAAAAGATGCTGTCCTACACGAACCTGGATTCGGAGAGGGGCTTCAGCTACTTCCAGCGCTTCCTTCACAGGTCCGGCATCATCAAGGCCCTGAAGAAGGAAGGAATCGGGGAAGGGGATACCGTGCGGATGTACGGCCATGCTTTTGATTTTTATGATGAGTCCGCGGACGCTTCCGCGGGCAGGTAAGGAGAGGGAATGCTGACAAGTAAGCAGAGAGCTTATCTGAAGGGGCTTGCCATGGTGATGGATCCGGTGGTCTATATCGGAAAGTCGTCGCTCACCCCGGAGAATACGAAGAATGTGGAGGAGGCCCTGGCCGCCCGGGAGCTGGTCAAGATCGGGGTGCTCAACAACTGCCTGGACGAACCCCGGGCGATTGCCGGGACCCTGGCGGAGCATACCCGTTCGGAGGTCGTGCAGGTGATCGGCAAGAAGATCGTCCTCTACCGGCCCGGTAAGGACAAGAACCGCAAGATTGAGCTTCCGAAGGCGAAGAAATCATGAAGATCGGGATTATGGGCGGGACCTTTGACCCGATCCACATCGGGCACCTCATTCTGGGGGAAAATGCTTACCAGCAGTTCGAGCTTGACAGGGTCATCTTTATGCCGGCCGGCAATCCGCCCCACAAGAAGAACCGCCGGGGACAGGCGACGGACGCGCAGAGACTCTCCATGGTCTACCGGGCCGTCGCCTCCAACCCGCATTTCGAGGTTTCCGAGATGGAGATGAACGAAGAGGGCTATTCCTATACCTACCGGACCCTTGAGACTTTGAGGGACAGGTATCCGGATAACGACTACTTTTTTATCATAGGCGCGGATTCCCTTTTCGATTTCGCGAAATGGCGGGAGCCGGGAAGGATCGCGGCGGCCTGCACCCTGATCGTCGCGACCCGCAACCACACGAGCAATGAAAAGCTGGACGAGGCTATCCGGGAGGTGCGGCAAAATTTCGGGGCCAGGATCCGCAAGCTGGATACGGAAAATATCGACGTGTCCTCCCACGAGGTCCGGGCCTGGGTGTCGGAGGGAAAGACCGTCAAGTATTACGTCCCGGATCCGGTCATCGACTATATCAATGAGTTTAAGATCTACAGACAGGATGAGAAGGAGCGCGGATGAAGGCAGATAATGAAATCGAGAAGATGCGGAAGACCCTGAAGAAATACATGGACGCCGACCGCTACTACCACACCCAGGGGGTCCGCTACACGGCGGCCGCGCTGGCCATGGCGCACGGGGAGGATATCGGCAAGGCGGAGCTTGCCGGGCTTCTTCATGACAGCGCCAAAAACATCCCGGAGAAGGAGCAGCTCAGTCTCTGCGAGAAGAACGGGATCCCCATCAGCGAGATCGAAAGGAAGAGCCCCTATCTTCTCCACGCCAAGCTGGGGGCCTACATCGCCGAGAAAAAGTACGGGGTCGCAGACCCTGAGGTGCTGGAGGCGATCCGCTGGCATACGACCGGGACGGAAGGCATGTCCAGGCTTTCCCAGATCATCTTCATCGCCGATTATATCGAACCCCGCCGCTTTAAGGCCGGCAATCTGGACGAAGTTCGCAGGATGGCGTTTCGGGATCTGGACGAGTGCTGCTACATCATCCTCCGGGATACTTTGGGATACCTGAAAATGAAAGGCGCTTTCATCGATACGGAGACGGAAAAGGCTTTTCATTTTTATGAAAAGACGCATAACGCGCGCATACACAAAATAAAGGAGTAGGCTATGGAAAAAGAGGAAAGCAGGAAACTTGCCGGGATCGCGGTCAAAACGCTGGATGAGAAGCTTGCCGAGGATATCAAAGTGATCGAGATCGACGGGATATCCGCCCTGGCGGATTATTTTGTGCTCGCGACCGGGCGGAATACGAACCACACGGAGGCGCTGGTGGACGCGGTGGAGGAAGCCGGAACCCGGGCCGGCTTTGAGCCGGACCACGTGGAGGGACACAGGAACGCGAACTGGACCCTGCTCGATTACCAGGGCGTCGTCATCCATATCTTCGACGAGGAGGCGAGGGGCTTCTACGACCTTGACCGCCTCTGGAAGGACGGCAGGATGATCGACCCGGCGGAGCTCGGATGAGACGGAAGCTGTTGGGTCTTGCCGCGGCAGGGCTGGCCGCGGCGCTTATGCTGGGCGGCTGCCTGCCGGAAAGCCTGATTCCGGGGGAGGGGGATCCCGTCCCGCCCGGAATCTTTCTCGATTCGTCTTCGGGGGCGGAAAAACTGCCGCCGGAGGAGTCCGCGCCGCCCGTTGTCACGGAAAGCGCCGGGACGACGGAGACCGGGAACGGGCCGGAAGCTGAAAGCGGGAGCAGCGGAGGCGGGGAAGCCTGGCAGGGGGGCGCGTTGGAAGCCTGGGAGGACTCTTTCCGCTACGGATTCCTTACGGATCATCAAAAGAAGGTCTACCGGGATCTCTATGAGAAGGCTTCTTCGCGGCTGGATGTCTTCAAAGTGACGGCGCTGGACTCCGATTCGGTGGAGTCCGCCTATTACGCCCTTCTTGCGGATCACCCCGAACTCTTCTGGCTGAGCGGGGCCGCTTCCATCTACGGGAGCGAAGGCCCGGGAGAGAAGGAGGTCACGCTCGTCTTCAACATGGAAGCGGATCGGATCGGGGAGCTCTCCGGCGTCATCGAGGAGAGGGTCCGGGAGTACCTTTCCTCCCTTCCGGAGGGGGCTTCGGAATATCAGAGGGTGAAGGCGGCTTACGAGTACATCATAAAGAATACGGACTACGAGCCGGGAGCGGCTCAGGGACAGAACATTCAGAGCGCTCTTATCAGCCGCGCCAGTGTCTGCGCGGGCTACTCCCGGGCTTTCCAGTATCTGCTCCATCGGGCGGGCGTTTTCTGCGCTTACCTTTCGGGAACGGTTGAAAGGGACGGAAGAAACGAGCCCCACGCCTGGAACCTGGTCCGAATCGACGGAACCTATACCTATGTCGACGTGACCTGGGGGGATCCCAATTACGGGGGGATGCCGCCGGGCGAGGGGATGCCGGAGATCACCTACGATTATCTCTGCCTTACCTCTGATGAGATGGAGAGGACTTCGCACCGGGCTGACGAGGAACTGCAAATGCCGGATTGCAGCTCAAAGGCGTATGATTACTACTTCTTAAACGGCTGCTGCTTTGAAAGCTTTGACGAAGAAAGCGTTTCTTCCCGCCTCTGGGCGGCTGTGGACAACAATATCCGGGAAGTTCATTTTAAATACGCTTCCTATGAGGAGTACGCGAAGGCTGCGTCGGCCATCTTCGAAGGCGGCCTTTTGAAGGAGGTCCTCCAGCAGCGCATGCAGTGGGACGGAAGCCGGCAGATCTCTTATTATCCGATGCTGACCGACGGATTGTATTCGATTGATATCTACTGGTGAGCATAGGGGATAAGCCTGCGAAAAGACTTGCGCGCGGCGGCGGGCTGAAGAAACGTTAAACAGGAATAGAAGAACGGGCAGGGGGCGCGTACGCTTCCTGCCCGTTTTGGTCTGCAAGCCCGCTCAGAGGGTGATGAGCCGGCGCGAAAGAGTCTTTTCAGGCTCTTTTTTTCTTTTCTGGGCCAGGACGTAGTTCCAGAGATCGGATATCCGGGTCTCTTCAGTAAAGGCCTCCGGCAGCTGCTCCCTGGAAGGACGGAGCAGGAAGGGAATGCGGGCGGCGGAGGCAATCGCGGAGATGAGGGGCTTCGCCTCTTCCCGGTATCCGAGGACCTGGGTGAAGAGGCCGCTGTCCGGGAAGGAGGATTTTCGAAGCCCCAGGGCGATGGAAAGGAGCGCGCGGTTTACGGCGGTCAGGGTCACGGACCGGGATTTTACCAGCTTCGCGAACTGCCTGAAGGAAATGAAGGAATCGCGCTTTTCCCAGATCGTCCGGCTCAGGGCGCCGCTGACGTTCTCGAACTGATAGAGCATGGCCGGACTTTTTGCCTCGAGGAGGGCGAGTCCCAGGAGGAAGGAGAAGTCTTCGGGGAATACAGGGGGATATTCGAGAAGGTATGCGGAAAAAAGGCGGAGCGCTTCGGGCGGGATCGCTTCCTGCCAGCCCTCCCGGCCTTCCGAAAGGGCGGAACGTATGGCGCCGGCGGAGGAAAAGCTGCCGTCAAGCCCGGACGAGGCGTGGCCGGCGCCGATGCGGGGGAGGGTGACGGGATTGATGGAGGATCCGCTCCGCATCAGCGCTTTCAGGTATTCGATTCCCAGGATATTGTTGGGGCCTTTGAGGAGCTCGCTGTATTCCGGCAGGGCCATGGAGCGGGCCAGGGGAAAGGCAGCCCCTTTCTTGAGGCCGTCTTTTAAGAGCGCCCGGAAGGAATCATCTTCTTCCAGCAGCTTATTGGCGCAGTTTTTAAGAGGGGAGATCTCACCGCATTCCGAGGCGAAAAGGAGTTCGTCGACGCAGCCGAGGCTGTCCAGGATCCGGACGGAGTCCCGGGCGTAAGCTTCCGCGGACTGCAGGACGCAGCGGGAGGGGGAGGCGAGGACGAGGTCGGCCCCCGAGGCAAGGGCGGCTTCGGCGCGGACATGGCGGCCCATGAGGGCGGGCTCGCCGCGCTGGACATAGTCGCCGCTCATGAGAACCAGGACGAAATCCGCGCCGCAAAGGCGGCGGGCGGATTCGAGAATGAAGCGGTGGCCCTTGTGGAGCGGGTTGAATTCAGCGATGACAGCTGCGGTTTTCATTTTCCAAAGCCCTCCTTTGCGCATGGGCAGGCTGATCGTTCCCCTCTTCGCGGCGGATTCGCGGAGGACCGAAAAATTTGTCATTTGCCCCCCAGATAAACGAGAAAATCACTTGTTTGACGCTTCTATAAAGAGTATAATACATCTGTATGTACTTTTACAATTCCATTTTGAAAGGAGCAATGAACATCATGGCATTTATTGATACTATCAAAGCCCGCGCGGCGGCCAGCAAAAAGACTATCGTCCTTCCGGAGTCAGAGGATATCCGTACCTACAAGGCGGCGGAGCAGGTCCTGAAGGAAGGCTTCGCGAATATCGTCATCATCGGTTCCGAGGCGGAGGTCGCGGCCAACAAGGCGGATTGCGACATCAGTGGCGCGGTCATCGTCGATCCGAAGACCTGCCCGAAGACTGAAGCTTACATCGACAAGCTCGTCGAGCTCCGCGCGAAGAAGGGCATGACCAAAGAGAAAGCGGCCGAGATCATGACCACGTCCTACACCTACTACGGTGTCATGATGGTCAAGATGGGCGACGCCGACGGCATGGTTTCCGGCGCCTGCCATTCCACCGCCGACACCCTTCGCCCGAGCCTTCAGATCCTGAAGACCGCCCCGGGCACCAAGCTCGTCTCATCCTTCTTCCTGATGAACGTTCCGAACTGCGAGTACGGCAACAACGGCACCTTCGTCTTCTCCGACTGCGGGCTGAACCAGAATCCGACCGCCGAGGAGCTGGCCGCCATCGCCAAGTCCTCCGCGGATTCCTACAGGGCCCTGACCGGCGACGAGCCGAAGGTCGCCATGCTTTCCTACTCCACCATGGGCAGCGCGAAGCACGATGACGTCACCAAGGTCGAGGAAGCTACCCGCATCGCGAAGGAAGAGAATCCGGATCTCGCGCTGGACGGCACGCTGCAGCTCGACGCCGCGATCGTCCCCTCGGTCGGCGAGTTCAAGGCCCCGGGCTCCAAGGTCGCGGGCCATGCGAACACCCTGATCTTCCCGAACCTTGACGCCGGCAACATCGGCTACAAGCTGGTCCAGAGACTGGCCAGGGCGGAAGCTTACGGCCCGATGACCCAGGGCATCGCCGCTCCGGTCAACGACCTCTCCCGCGGCTGCTCCGCAGAGGATATCGTAGGTGTTGTTGCGATCACGGCCGTTCAGTGCCAGATTGCCGATAAATAATATAAAAGAGGTATAGAGAAAATGAAAATCCTTATCATCAACGCGGGAAGCTCTTCCCTTAAGTACCAGCTCATCGATACGGCTGATGAATCCGTCAAGGCCAAGGGCCTCTGCGAGAGGATCGGCATCGAAGGTTCCGTCCTGACCCACAAGGTTCCGGGAAAGGAAGACTATGTCAATGAGTCCCCGATGCCGACCCACAAGGAAGCCATCCAGATGGTCCTCGACGCCCTGGTCGATGCGGATCACGGCGTCGTCGCCAGCGTAGACGAGATCTCCGCGGTCGGACACCGCGTCCTCCACGGCGGCCTTAAGTTCACGGAATCCACACTGGTCGATGAGAAGGTCAAGGAAGTCATCAAAGAATGCTTCCCGCTGGGCCCGCTCCACAATCCGGCCAACCTGATGGGCATCGAGGCCTGCGAAGCCGCCATGCCGGGCAAGCCGAACGTCGCGGTTTTCGACACCACCTTCGGCATGGCCATGGAGCCCTACGCATACCTTTACGGTATCGACAGGAAGTATTATGAGAAGTATTCCATCCGCCGCTACGGCTTCCACGGGACTTCCCATATGTTCGTTTCCGGCGAGACCATCAAGTTCGCGAATCTGCCGGAAGGCAATCAGCGCGTGATCGTCTGCCATCTGGGCAACGGAGCTTCCATCTCCGCTTCCATCGGCGGCAAGTGCCAGGATACCTCCATGGGCCTTACCCCTCTTGAGGGACTGATCATGGGCACCCGTTCCGGCGATATGGATCCGGCAGTCGTCCAGACCATCGCGAACGGCGAAGGCATCTCCGTCGACGAAGTCCTGACGATCCTCAACAAGAAGTCCGGCGTTATGGCGATGTCCGGCGTCTCCTCCGACTTCCGCGATCTCGAAGCGGCAGCGGCGGAAGGCAATGAAAACGCCCAGCTGGCCCTGAAGGCTTTCAAATACCGCGTCATCAAGTACATCGGATCCTATACGGCGGCGATGAACGGCGTGGACGCGATCACCTTCACCGGCGGCATCGGCGAGAACGACGGCACGGTCCGCGCGGACGTCTGCAAGAACCTTGAGTACCTCGGCATCAAGATCGATCCGGAGAAGAACGCGATCCGCGGCAAGAAGGTTGAGATCTCCACGCCGGATTCCAGGGTCCGCGTGTTTGTCATCCCGACGAACGAAGAGCTGGCGATTGCCCGCGAGACCGTCCGCGTGGCCGGGCTTTAATTGTATTTTTTAAAAATAAGCATTGACAAAATATGGGCACCTTCTGTATAATATTCGAAGTGTCTTAAGGATAGGAGGTGTAACCGATGTCCATTTGTCCAAAGAATAAACATTGTTCTGCGAGACGTGACAAGACCAGGGCTCATTGGAAAATGCAGGCCCCGACGCTTGTCAAGTGCAGCAAGTGCGGAGCGCTCATGGTCCCGCATCGCGTCTGCAAAGCCTGCGGATCTTATAATAAGAGGGAGATCGTTAAGCAGGACGCTGAGTAAAGATACGAAGAGCAGACCTAAAGGCTGCCGCCGGATGGCGGAAGCCTTTTTAGAGTCAGGGCGGACGGCAGCTTTACCTGCCGTTATGTCCCAAACGCACCGGGAGTCACGACTGTCTTCTGCCGCGCGGAACGGCGCGTTAAGCGAAAAATGTTTTTCATTTCCCACAGCATTGACAGGGGAGAGTATATATGGAATTGGAGAAAATCAGGGCTATAGCCGCTAACGCCTTGCACTGTTCGCCGGAGAAAATCGGAAAAGATACGTCTTTTACCGAGGAACTGCATGCGGATTCGCTGGAGCTGATGAAGATTCTGGTGGATATGGAGGAGCTTTTTGATATTCCGCTTGAGGAGGGGGATATGAAAAAGCTCGATTCTCTGGGGGATGCGGCGTCTGTGCTGGCCAGGGCCAGAAAGCGTATAAAATGACGAAGGAAAAAAGATCTGAAGATTATAAGAGAAGAGTTCCCGCACCTAAAGTTACGATGAAGATGCTGGAGGAGACGATTGGGTATTCATTTTCCGATAAGGAGCTTCTGCTCACGGCGATGACCCATACCTCCTTCGCGAACGAACACCGGGGACAGAATGTGAAACATAATGAGCGCCTGGAATTTCTGGGGGACGCGGTGCTGGAAGCCGTGAGCTCGGAGTTTCTGTATGAGCGCTATCCCACGGATTCGGAAGGCGTGCTTTCCACCATGCGGGCCAGTATGGTCTGCGAGCCCTCCCTGGCCATCTGCGCCAGAAAGCTCGGGCTGCCCAGGTTTTTAAGGCTGGGCCGGGGAGAAGATAGCAGCGGCGGGAGAGATAAGGATTCGGTGATCTCGGACGCGACGGAAGCGGTGATCGGAGCCATCTATCTCGACGGAGGTTTCGAGAAGGCCAAGGAGTTCGCGCTGACCCATATCCTGCTGGTCCTGAAGGAGGATGAGCTCTACCGGGACTTCAAGACGGAGCTCCAGGAGATCATCCAGAACCGGGGAGAGTTCGTCACCTATGTCCTCGTGGGCGAAGAAGGACCGGATCACGACAAGCGCTACACGATGGAAGTGCAGGTAAACGGCCAGACGCTGGGAAGGGGAAAAGGAAAGACGAAGAAGATGGCCTCAAAGATGGCGGCCAGGGAGGCCATGAAGAACATAGACGAGATTGGAATAGCGAATGTACCTGAAAAAGATTGAAATGCAGGGCTTCAAGTCCTTTGCCAACAAGATGGTTTTTGAATTCCACCAGGGGATCACGGGAATCGTAGGGCCGAACGGGAGCGGGAAGTCCAACGTGGCGGACGCGGTCCGCTGGGTCTTAGGCGAGCAGAGCGCCCGGCAGCTCCGGGGCGGCAATATGCAGGACGTCATCTTTGCCGGAACCGCGGCCCGGAAGCCCCAGAGCTTCGCCTCGGTGGCGATCACCTTTGACAACGAGGACCGCGCGCTGGATGTGGATTACGCGGAAGTGACCGTGACCCGGAGGCTGTTCCGTTCCGGTGAGAGCGAATACCTGATCAACAACGTTCCCTCCCGCCTCCGGGATATCCAGGAGCTTTTCTACGACACCGGGATCGGCAAGGAGGGCTATTCCATCATCGGGCAGGGCCAGATCGAGCGGATCGTTTCCGGGAAGCCGGAAGAGCGGCGGGAGCTTTTCGATGAAGCCGCCGGGATCGTCAAATTCAAGAGGAGAAAGACGGCGTCCTTGAAGAAGCTGGCGGAGGAACAGCAGAATCTTCTGCGCGTTTCCGATATCCTAAGCGAACTGACCGGCCAGCTGGCTCCCTTGAAGAAGCAGTCGGAATCGGCGAAAATCTACCTCGAGCGGAGGGACCGCTTAAAGAACTGCGATATCAATCTTTATCTCATCGAGGAGCAAAGCTCCGGGGGACAGCTTAAGGAGCTGTCCGGGAAGGCGGAGATCGCGGACGCTTCCATCGCGGAGACGAAGGAGGAACTGGAGAAAGTCCGGGCGGAATATGACGCGCTGGAGAAGGAGATCGGCGGCATCGAGGAAGAGTCCGGCCGCCTTGCGGAGAGCATTTCCGGGAATTCACTGATCCGGGAGCAGCTGAAAGGGCAGATCGAACTCCTCCGCGAGCAGATCAATACGACCCGGCAGATGAGCGGCCAGTATCAGGCCCGTAAGGAAGCGATCCGAAAAGAACTGGCCCAAAGGGAAGAGGAGAGGCAGCGGATCCGGGAGGATTCGGAGAAAATCTCCGGGGAGATCGCAAAGGCCCGGGCGGAACAGAAAAAGCTCGGTGATGAGATGGAGCTTCTCGATCAGGAGATCGCGAAAACGAGCGAATCTGTAGGCAGGGCCCGGAATGAAGTGATCGGGCTTTTAAACAGCCGCTCTTCCTATAAGGGCAGGACCCAGCGTTACGACGCCATGCTGGAGCAGATCGATATCCGCAAGGCCGAGCTCTCCGGGCGCCTGCTCCGTTTTGAGGAGGAGGAACACGGAGCCCGGGAGCGGATGGAGGAATCCGACAGGAACCTTGCCGAGATCCGGGAGCGGACCGCCGCGCTTCGCCGGGAAAATGAAAACCTAAGCGCCCGGGCCGAAGCATGCCAGGATGAGATCCGGCGGATGAATGAGGAATTGGAAAACGAGCAGACGGAATATCACCGGGAAGCCTCCCGGCTCGAATCCCTGAAGGCCATCACGGAATCCTATGAGGGCTATTCCAACGGGATCCGCAGGATCATGGAGCAAAAGAGCCGGAATCCGGGTATTCTGGGCGTCGTTGCGGACCTCATCAGCACGGAGGAGCGCTATGAGACGGCAATCGAGACGGCTCTGGGCGGAAGCCTCCGGAATATCGTCACGGACAATGAGACGACGGCCAAGTATCTCATCGAGTTCCTGAAGCGGAACCGTTTCGGCCGGGCTACCTTCCTGCCCCTCACCAATATCCGGGCGAGGAAACGTTTTGAACCCCAGGGAGCCCTCCGGGAGGAGGGGGTCATCGGGCTTGCTTCGGAGCTGGTTTCGGCGGAGGAGCGCTACGAGGCCCTGGTATCCCACCTGCTGGGCCGGACGCTGGTGGTGGATACGATCGACAACGCTATCCGGATCGGACGCCGCTACGCCCACTCGCTCTTCATGGTCACGCTCGGAGGGGAATCTTTCTCGCCGGGCGGCTCGATCACCGGCGGCGCGCTGAGGAACCAGGAAAACCTTCTGGGCAGGACCCGGGAGATTGATGAGCTCACCCGCGGAGTCCGGCAGCTCAAGAAGACGATCGCGGACAAGCAGGAAGCCATAAGTAAAAAGCGCAAGGAGCGGGATTCGCTCCGGGAAGAGATCGTATCGCTCAGCGGAAAGCTTCACGCCGAGTCGATCCGGGAGAATACGGAAGAGCTCTCGAAGAAGCAGGCGGAGGACGCCCTCCTTCTGGGCCGGGTGGACCGACAGGCGCTGGTCCGGGAGAGCACGGAGATTGAGAAGCAGATCGAGAAGGTCAAGGCCTCCCGCGGCGAGATCGAAAAAGAGCTGGAAGGCTCGGAGGAGTCGGAAAGATCCCTGAACGAGCGCATCCGGGAGCTGGAGGCGCATTTTCAGGCGGTCAGCGAGGAAAGGCACAAGAAGGCTGCCGAGACGGAGGAAATCCGGATCCGGATCCAGGGAATGCAGCAAAACAGCGGGTTTTTATTTACCAACCAGGAACGCCTCTCCCGGGAGGTGGAAAACCTCAGGGAAGAAGACGCCGGGATCGATGCGAGTCTTTTGGCAGGCGAATCCGAGGCCGGCCGGAAGAAGAACGATATCGCCTCCATTGAGGAGACGATCCGGGAAGGGGAAAAGCAGTCGGCCCTGGAGAACGCAAGGCTCTCAGAGCTGAACGCGAGGAAGGCGTCTCTTGCCGGGAAGAATAAAGGGCTGCTAAGGAAGCGGGAGGACATCTCGGAGAACCTTTCCGCGCTTGACAAGGAGAGCTTCCGCCTCCACGCGCAGAAGGAGAAGATCGAGGAGTCGATGGCCTCCCAGGCCGCCTATCTCTGGGAGGAGTACGAGCTTACCCCTTCGGAGGCGAGAAAGCAAAGGGACGAGGAGCTGACGGACCGCCGGGAGCTGAAGCGGGAGATCGGCAGGCTGAAGGAGGAGATCCGCAAGCTGGGCAACGTCAATGTCAACGCGATCGAGGATTATAAGAACCTTCTGGAAAGGCACAGCTTCCTGGACGCCCAGCACAAGGACCTGGTGGAATCCGAGAAGACGCTTATGGGGATCATCGACGAGCTGGACCGGGGCATGCGGAAACAGTTCAGCGAGAAATTCGCGGAGATCAGCCGGGAGTTCGACCGGACCTTCCGCCAGCTCTTCGGCGGGGGAGTGGGAACCCTCAAGATCGATGAGAGCGCGGATATCCTGGAGGCCGCGATCACGATCGATGCGGAGCCTCCTGGCAAGAAGCTGCAGAACATGATGCAGCTGTCGGGCGGCGAGAAGGCGCTGACGGCGATTGCCCTTCTTTTCGCGATCCAGAGCCTGAAGCCGTCTCCCTTCTGCCTGCTGGATGAGATCGAAGCGGCCCTGGACGACAACAACGTTGGGCGTTTTGCCGAATATCTGCACAAGCTGACGGCCAACACCCAGTTTATCGTGATCACGCACCGGCGCGGGACCATGGCTTCAGCCGACCGGCTCTATGGGATCACGATGCAGGAGAAGGGGATCTCGACGCTGGTCTCCGTCAATCTGATTGAGGAGACGCTGGACGCATAAGGAGGTTTAAATGGGTTTTTTTGACAAATTAAAAGCAGGTCTCACCAAGACCCGCAACAATATGGTGACGGGCGTCAACCGCGTCTTTACCAGCTACGACCTTTTGGAGGATGATTTCTACGACGAGCTCGAGGAGATCATGATCACGGGCGATATGGGGGTCAGGACGACGGATGAGATCCTTACTGAGCTCAAGGAGAAGGTCCTGGAGCAGCACGTCACGACGACGGCGGGCTGCAAGCAGATCCTGACGGATACGATCAAGGAGCGGATGCGGGTCAACGAGGCGGATTTCGCCTTCGAGAACGTCAAGTCGGTGGTGCTCCTGATCGGCGTGAACGGGGTCGGCAAGACGACGACGGTCGGCAAGCTCGCCAATCTCTACCGAAGCTCCGGCAAGAAGGTACTGGTGGCGGCGGCAGATACCTTCCGCGCCGCGGCGACAGAGCAGCTCCTTGAGTGGACGAAGAGGGCGAAGGTTCCCTGCATCACGGGCCGGGAGGGCGCGGATCCCGGAGCGGTTGTCTTCGACGCGATCCAGGCCGCCAAGGCCCGGGATGTCGATATCCTGATGATCGACACGGCGGGACGCCTCAACAACAAGAAGAACCTGATGAAGGAGCTCTCGAAGATCTACAAGATCATCGCCCGGGAGTATGGCTACACGCACCTTGAGACCCTGCTGGTCCTCGACGGGACGACAGGGCAGAACGCGCTGATGCAGGCCCGGGACTTTGAGGAGATCGCGGCCATCACCGGCATCGTGCTGACCAAGCTGGACGGCACGGCGAAGGGCGGCATCGCGATCGCGATCCAGTCGGAGATGGGCTTCCCGGTGAAATATATCGGGGTCGGGGAGAAGATCGACGACATGCAGCGCTTTAACCCGGATGAATTCGTGGACGCCCTGTTCGCGGACAACGGCGGGGATGAGGAGGACCCCGGGGAGGCATAAGGCGCTTCCTCATATGCTTATGGAAAAAAGACAGGAAAACAAAATGGGCGTCATGCCCGTAAAGAAGCTCATCATCAGCATGTCCCTGCCGATGATGATCTCGATGCTGGTGCAGGCGCTCTATAATGTCGTGGACAGCGTGTTTGTCGCCCGGGTGTCGGAAGACGCGCTTACCGCTGTCACCCTCGCCTTCCCGCTGCAGAATCTCATGATCGCGGTGGGATCCGGAACAGGGGTCGGCGTGAACGCCCTCCTGTCCAGGGCGCTGGGGGAAAGAAAGTTCAAGCGGGCGGATAAGGCGGCCAACATGGCCCTTTTTCTGTCCTTCTGCAATTCGATCCTCTTCCTTCTGGTCGGGCTTTTCATTTCCGGGGCCTTTATCCGCTCACAGACGGAGAATGCCGCCATCGCGGGGATGGGGGAGGCCTATCTTAGGATCGTTAACTGTTTCTCCCTGGGGCTGATGTTCCAGATGATGTTCGAGCGGCTCCTGCAGTCGACCGGGCGGACGGTGCAGAGCATGGCCTCCCAGCTTACCGGGGCGATTGTCAACATCATTCTCGACCCGATCATGATCTTCGGCTGGTTCGGTCTTCCGGCCATGGGGGTCGCGGGCGCGGCCTACGCGACCGTGATCGGCCAGACGACGGCAGCCGTTATCGGGCTTGTGCTGAACGTAAAGACCAATACGGATGTTCATTTCTCTCTTGCGGACATTGTCACGCCGGAGGCGGATATCATCCGGAAGATCTACCTGGTCGGCGTGCCTTCGATCCTCATGATGTCCATCGGCTCGCTTATGACCTATATGATGAACCGGATCCTGATCGTCTTCTCGACGACGGCGACGGCGGTCTTCGGGGTCTACTTCAAGCTCCAGAGCTTCTTCTTCATGCCGGTATTCGGCCTCAACAACGGGCTGATTCCGGTGCTGGCCTACAATTACGGGGCCAGAAAGAAAGACCGCATCTACGAGGCGCTGCGTTTTTCATTTATACTGGCCATATCGATCATGCTGGCCGGTACGCTGATTTTCCACCTCTTTCCGGAGGAGCTCCTGGGCTTCTTCAACGCCTCTGGGGATATGCTTGAGCTGGGGGTCCCGGCGCTGCGGATCATCTCGCTGAATTTCCCGCTGGCGGCCTGCGGCATCGTGATGGGCTCGATCTTCCAGGCCTTCTCCCGGAGCATGAATTCGCTGGTCGTGTCGGTCTGCCGGCAGATCCTGGTCCTGATCCCGGCTGCCTGGCTGCTTTCAAAGACGGGTTCGGTCATCAACGTCTGGTGGGCTTTCCCCATCTCGGAAATTGTGTCCCTTGTGATATCGGTGGTCCTGTTCCGCCGGCTCTACGACGAGATCGTAAGGCCCATGTAAAATAGAAGACGGCTTTTGAGGGCTGGGCTTTATGGTTTGCGGAAAGAAGCAAATGTAAGCCGGCCCTCTTATTTCTTCCACCCCCAAAGCCGATATTGCGGCGTCATATCCGGATACATCGAGACAGTTTCCGTGGTTGATGATGAGTTTTTGGGACGGTGAATAAGCATAAGGAAGTGTATTGAAAATGAAAACCAGAGAAGAGGCCCTTGCATATGGATTGTCCTTCCCGGACACATATCAAGACGCCCCGTTTCACGATGCCAACTGGCAGCTTGTCAGATACAAAGGAAATAAGAAGGCGTTCCTGTGGACTTATGAACGGGAGGGATATATCAACCTGAATGTGAAGGCAGCGCCGGATAAAGTCTTTTTTTGGCGCGATATATATGAGTCGGTTATTCCGGGATATCACCAAAACAAAGAGCATTGGAATACCCTTATTCTTGACGGGAGTGTTCCGGATGATGACGTTAAGATGATGATAGCGGAAAGCTATGAGCTGATCTCGGATAGTTCGTCCAAGAGGATCTATGAGGCGGTGAAGAGGATTCCGAGAGGATGCGTTGCTGGCTATGGTCAGGTTGCAGAGGCCGCAGGGGATCGAAAGATGGCCAGAGCTGTGGGCAATGCGCTTCATAGGAATCCGGATCCTTCTACGATACCATGCCATCGTGTAGTGAACGCAAAGGGTGAGCTTGCCGGAGAGTATGCATTTGGCGGTGCATGGAAGCAAGCGGAGCTCCTCATGGCCGAGGGAGTGGAAGTGGTAAATGGAAAAGTAGATCTGGATAGATTTCAGTGGGAAGAGTATAGAGGCGGCGAAAGCAAACGATAAGGATGATCTGCATACGAAGGTGGAGCGGTATCTTTTAGATGATAGCGGAGTACTGGAAACGGATGAAGGGTTTATTTGGAAATAAAATGCTGGATATTCAGCTGGAGGAGCACGGGCTGCCGCGCATCATATCGTGATTATAAGGTCACTTCGAAAGCGACCTTTTTTGAAAAATAATAGCGTATAATGAGCCAGGAACAAAGGAAATCCCCGAAGGGGCGGTGAAGATAAGGAGGGCGATCATTATGCGTAAAGGTTTAACAGAAGTTGTTTTTATCCTGGACAGAAGCGGTTCTATGAGCGGGCTGGAAGCAGATACCATCGGTGGTTACAATTCGATGCTGTCCAGGCAGAAGAAAGAAGAGGGAGAGGCGGTCATTTCAACTATCCTCTTTGATGATCAGACGGAAATCCTGCATGATCGGAAGAGCCTTGATCAGGTGGAGCCGATCACTGATAAGGATTACTATGTGAGAGGCTGTACGGCTCTTCTTGATGCGGTAGGCGGAGCGATCCACCATATCGGTAAGGTACATAAGGAAATGCCGGAAGAGGAGAGGCCGGAGAAAACGTTGTTCATCATCACGACCGATGGTATGGAAAATTCCAGCAGGCAGTATTCCTATGATAAGGTTAAGAAGATGGTGGAAAAGAAAAAGAAGAAGCATCATTGGGAGTTCATTTTCCTTGGAGCTAATATTGATGCCGTCGAGGTTGCCGGAAGATTCGGAGTCGCGGCAAACAGGGCGGTTCGATATGAATGCGACAGCGCCGGGACAGCACTGAACTTTGACGTGATGTCCAAGATGGTCAGCCGTGCGAGAGCCTGTGAGAGCGCAGGTGAGATGGAAGATTGCTTCGATGATGGAGGGATGCTTGCTTCGATTCAGGCGGATTATGAAAAGCGTCATAGATCATGAAAGGTCATTAATATCACATGAAGCAATACAGGACAGGAATGTATGGCGGGAAGTTTCTTCCGTTTCATGCGGAGTATTTATCTGATCATGGCCGTCATCGGTTTGGTGAACTGGGCTCGGCTGAATAAAGACAGGAATGCTGAAAATGAATAAAAGCGAAGAAATTTTGACTGGTCGCCTCACAGGTGACCGGTCAAAAAGAATGATGGGAAGAAGAGAAGGATTCCCGCAGGAATAATCTATCCTAACACACTGGGTTTCCGTATCATCTTCAGAGTGAGGCACGATTTGGGCATAATTGTGTTGAGCGGGCTCTGTGCATATGGTATACTTTTCGTACGAAGGGAGGCCTTAATCGATGCAGATTATTCCAATGAGAGATTTAAGAGATACCAATGCCCTGTCCGAGAAAGCGCATGCTAAACTTGAACCAATTTTTGTTACAAAAAACGGGTATGGCGATCTTGTAGTCATGAGTATCGAGACGTACGAGCATATTACGGGTTCTTCTGCAGCTGAAAAAGCGGATGCTTCAGCTGAGTCCTGACCGGGAGGTGTTTTGAATGAGCAGGGAATCCTTTTCATTTGTCATTTATATGATTCATGCCTGTGCAAATCGATGGAGTAAAGTTCCATCCGATGTTTATAAACTGTTACAAAAAACAGGATGTATAGATAATTATCTGGTTCCGCATTATGATATTCTTCATACTCAGGGAACCGATTATATTGTTGACGACATTGAAGAGTATCTTGGAATCAGAGGGGTGAGTATATGATTGTTTACCACGGCTCAATCATTACAGTAGACAGCCCGGATGTTCAGCACTCCTATCGTCCGCTTGATTTTGGCAAAGGCTTTTATGTGACATCCGTTCGTGAACAGGCTGAGCGCTGGGCCAGAAGAAAAGAAGCTCTTTTTGGGAGTGATAAGGCAATTATTAATGTTTACGAGATGAAGGAAAACACAGATGGATTAAAAATCAAATCATTTGCCCCGGATTTGATGGATTGGATTGACTTTGTATGTGGGTGCCGTGATGGAAAGGCCGAATATCAGAAATATGATCTGATTTACGGTAAGGTCGCCAATGACCGCGTTTTTCGGGTTGTGGATATGTATCATACCGGCATCTGGGATAAAGAAAGGGCGTTGAAAGAAATCAAAGTCTATCCTACGTATGACCAGATTGCGTTTATTACGCAGGAAGCTATCGATAGGCTGTTGGTATTCAAGTCTTTTCGGGAGGTGTAACGGTGAGCGAGGATGTATTAGAACGAGTATACCAGGAGAGTCTTGAAGAGCGAATCATCTCTTACCTTTCAGAAGAAGAAAAGATTTCTCTTGAAGAGGCAATGAATATCTATTATAACAGCAAGCTTGCAAATCGAATACACCGGGGAGAGTACGGAATCCAGTATCTGGATTATAAAGTCCTGGTTCAGATCTTACGTGAAACAGAGCCGGACCTTGTACGGAAAGCGTAATACGGTACCGTAGGGGAAAGATATATTTAAAACAGCTGCAGAAATGCCATCTGCAGCCTTTTTTGACGATAACATTGATAACAGCGACAGTTACAGGCAGATTTCCCAGCAATCCGACTTTGATGCCTTCTGATGAGGAATATAACGGGTATTTCGGCACTAAACTCAAATTACTGCCGAAATACCGGAGCGGAATCAGCCCAGCACCTCTTTGGCGATATCCGCGCTTTGCTTGGCGTCCTTCGCGTAGAAGTCGGCGCCTATTTTTTTTGCGTAATCGGGCGTCAGGACCGCGCCGCCGACCATGATCCGGCAGTCCGCGCCGGCAGCCCGGAGGCGGCGGATGGTCTCCTCCATGGAGCCGAGCGTCGTGGTCATGAGGGCGGAGAGGCCGACGAGGCGGATCCCTTCCCGGAGAGTCGCCTCAACGATCGTATCAGGCGGGACGTCCCGGCCCAGATCGAGGACCTCGTAGCCGTAATTCTCCAAAATCACCTTCACGATATTTTTGCCGATATCGTGGATGTCGCCCTTGACGGTGGCGAGCAGGATTTTGCCTTTTGCGGCGCCCGTCCCCCCCGCGGAAAGAGAGGACTTGATCTCATCGAAGCACTCCTTCGCGACGTCTGCCGCGAGGATGAGCTGGGGCAGGAAGATCCTGCCTTTTTCAAACTTTTCTCCGACCGTATCAAGGGCGGGAATCAGGACCTTGTTAATGATGCTCATGGAATCGCATTCTTTCAGGTATCCGGCGGTCAGCCGGCGGCCTTCCGCCTTCATTCCGGTCTCCATGGCCTTCAGGATCTCCCGGACGCGCTTTTCGTCCGCAAGGCCGGCGCACTCGGGACAGCTGCAGCCGGCAGGGTGGAGCGGCGCTTTCCGGATATCGAGCGCGGGCACCCCGGCGGGAACGGCGGCGGGGGCTTTCGGGACGGAACCCGCAAGCTCCGCGCGGAGCTTTTTGACGATCACGTCGTCCGGCTCGTGGTCCCGGGACCAGGAAATGAAACCCAGCGAGTTTTCATCGATCGCCGCGAGCGCCTTATAGGCCTTCATCGCCCACATCATCGAGGGGACGTTGGGGTTCATGATCGGGAGATCCAGGCCGGCGTAGAGGGCCATCGTGAAGAAGGAAGTGTTGATGCTCAGCCGGTTCGGCAGGCCGAAGGAGATGTTGGAGACCCCGAGGACAGTCTTAAGGCCCAGCTTTTCCTTCACCATGCGGACCGCCTTTAAGGTCTCCATCGCGGCCTTCTGCTCGGCGGAGACGGTGAGGACCAGACAGTCGATCAGGATATTTTCCTTTTTGATGCCAAAAGAGAGCGCCCGCTTCATGATTTTCTCCGCGATCGCGAAGCGTTCCTCCGCCTTGGGCGGGATCCCGTTTTCATCGAGCGTCAGGCAGACGACGGCGGCGCCGTATTTTTTGATGAGGGGGAGGATCGCGCGCAGGGAAGCCTCCTCGCCGTTGACCGAGTTGACAAGGGCCTTGCCGTTGTAGACCCGGAGGGCGGCTTCCAGGACTTCCGGTTTGGTGGAGTCGATCTGGAGCGGCAGGTCCGTGACGGATTGGAGGGCCTTGACGGTTTTCACCATCATGCCCGCCTCATCGATTCCCGGGGCGCCGACGTTGACGTCGAGAAGATCCGCGCCGGCTTCGATCTGGGAGAAGGCCTGGGATAAGATGTAGTCCATGTCTTCCGCCGCGAGCGCCTCCCGGAAGCGTTTCTTGCCGGTCGGGTTGATCCGCTCGCCGATCACCCGGGGCTCCGAGATCCTGACCGTTTTCAGCGGGGTGCAGAGGGAGAGGACGGAATCCGGCGCCGCGTTCTGAAAGAGGCCTTCCTCTGAGGCTTCTTTGAGCATTTCCCTTAATTTTCCGATGTAGGAGGGATTGGTGCCGCAGCAGCCGCCGAGGATCCGCGCTCCGAAAGACAGCATCTTTTTGCAGACGGCGGCAAACTCCTCCGGGAGGACGTTGTAGGCGTTGGTCTCCGGGTCCGGAAGGCCGGCGTTCGGCTTTACGATGATCGGGAGGGAGGTCCAGCGGGCGATTTCCTCGACGATCGGGAGCAGTTCAGCCGGGCCGAGGGAGCAGTTGACGCCGAGCGCGTCGACCCCCAGGCCTTCCAGGGTCAGGCACATCGCGGAGACGGAGCAGCCGGTGAAGGTCCTCCTGTTTTCCTCGAAGGTCATCGTCACGAAGACCGGGAGATCGGAATGCTCTTTCGCCGCCAGGACCGCGGCTTTGGCTTCATAGAGGTCGGTCATGGTCTCGATGACGATGAGATCCGCGCCGCGGCCGGCTTCAACGGTTTTCGAGAAGACCTCATAGGCCTCCTCGAAGGTCAGCGCGCCCGTGGGCTCTAATAGCTGTCCGATGGGTCCGATGTCCAGGGCGACGAAAGCGCCGCTGCCTTCGGCCGCCCTGCGGGCGTTTTGGATCGCGGCGCCGACCAGCTCCGGGACGGAATAGCCGCTGCCGGCCAGCTTCAGGGAGTTGGCCCCGAAAGTATTGGCGTAGATGACCCGGCTCCCTTCTCTGATGTATTGGCGGTGCACGTCGATCACCCAGTCCGGGTTTGTGACATTCAGCGTCTCCGGGATGGCTCCTAAGGGCATGCCCTTTTTCTGGAGCATGGTGCCCATGGCGCCGTCGAGGAGCAGGTATTCATTTTCAAAAAGATTTTTTATGTCCATTGGGGACCTCCTTAGCGGTAACAGGTGCCGCCATTTTGCCGGAAGCTGCACTTTCCGTCGAGGCTGCAGTCCCGGCAGGTTTTTTTCGCCTCCCCGCGCAGATTGCCGCCCGTCCCGATGAGGCAGGTGACGGATTTGGAAGGGGTCATGAGCATGCTTTCGTTGACGTAGAGACCGATGCGCTTTCTCGCGTCCAGGACCTCCAGCAGCTCCTTTTGGCCCTCGAGCGGGAGGTCACCGTAGCCGGGCGAGTAGCGGAAGGTGTGCGGATCCGGACCCAGGCGGGAGAAAATCCCGGCTTCGGCCGCGTCCAGGACCCGCTCGATTGCCTCGGAGGCCAGCGCGTCAACCATCATGGTTTCCGTCATGCCGAGGAAACGGGAGCGGCGGATCAGAAGATCCGTTCCGGAGCCTAAAGTGGCGGCCAGGAGGATGACGCGTTCGGCGCCGGCAAGGTGCCGGGCGATCGTCCCGCCCCGGGGCTGGTAGGCCGAGCCTTCCAGCAGGCCGCCGGCGAAGGGGAAGACGCGGTAGACATAGCGGGCGTCGATGACGGCAAGAAGGCGGGCTTTGCATTTTTCAAAAAGGGAAGCCATGGCGGGATCCGCAAGCCCCTCCTTCAATCCGAGATAGCGGAGGGCGTCGCGTCCGTCCAGGCTGTTCAGCTTGACTTTGTATGCGTTCATAGGAAAACCTCACTGCCAATAGTATACACGATATCGGCTCCGGACGCCAGAGCTTGTGAGGAAAATGAAAACCTCCCGCAGCACTGTTTCTCCTGCGGGAGGTTCTTCTTAGGCGTCTTTGTCAAGCTGCATCTTTTTTTCCGCTGTGGTCAGCATCAGCTTGATCCGGTTCAGCTGGTTGACTTCGGAGGCGCCCGGATCGTAATCGACCGCGGCGATATTGGCCTCGGGGTAGCGCCGGCGGATCTCCTTGATGACCCCCTTGCCCACGATGTGGTTGGGCAGGCAGGCGAAAGGCTGGATGCAGACGATGTTGGGGACGCCTGCGTTTATGAGCTCCAGCATCTCGCCGGTCAGGAACCAGCCTTCACCGGTCTGGTTGCCGGTCGAGACGATGGGGGAGGCCATCCTGGCCAGATCCGCGATGTCCGCCGAAGGGCTGAAATGCCTGCTCCGCTTGAATTCCCTGTTGGCCGTGGTCCGCAGGAGCTCGATGAGGCGGATCCCGGCGTTGGTCGCGATTTTGGAGGATTTGGAGAAGCCGAGGTTGTCCACCTTGAAGTTCAGGTTGTAGAACGAATAGTTGAAGAAGTCGATGAGGTCGGGAACGACCGCTTCGGCGCCTTCCTTCTCCAGCAGCTCCACCAGGTGGTTGTTGGCCGCCGGGGAGAACTTGACCAGGATCTCGCCGACGATGCCGACCCGGGGCTTGACTTCGTTGGTTATCGGAAGGTTGTCGAAGTCATGGATGATGGAGCGGCAGAGGCGGTTGTACATAACCGGATTCTGCCTCTTCCCGGTGAGGAAGCTGATGCAGCGGGTCGTCCACTTCTCATAGAGGTCGTTGGCGGAGCCTTTAACCTTCTCATAAGGCCGCATCCGGTAGAGGCATTTCATGAGGATGTCCCCGAGCACGATGGAGTAGGCCAGCTTCACGATGGAATTCAGCGTGATCTTAAAGCCCGGCTGGGGCTCAAGCCCGCTTAAATTCAGGGAGATGACCGGAACCTGGCCGAGCCCGGCCTTCTTCAAGGCCCTCCTTATGAAGCCGATATAGTTGGAAGCCCGGCAGCCGCCGCCGGTCTGGGTCATGATGACCGCTACTTTATCCGTATCGTATTTGCCGGAAGTCAGCGCGTCCATGATCTGGCCCACGACGAGGAGCGAAGGATAGCAGGCGTCGTTGTTGACGTATTTGAGCCCGGTGTCGACCGCGTGCCGGTTGTCGTTGGGCAGCACGACCATGTTGTAGCCGCAGGAATTGAAGGCCGGCTCCAGCAGGCGGAAATGGATCGGCGACATCTGGGGGCAGAGGATCGTGTAATCCTTCCGCATCTCGTCGGTGAAGACGACCCGGTCGAAACGGGAGGAACGGATCTTCCTCCTGGTCTTCTTATCCTTCCGGACCTTTATGGCCGCGATGAGGGAGCGGATCCGGATCCGGGCCGCGCCCAGGTTGTTCACCTCGTCGATCTTAAGGCAGGTGTAGATCTTCCCGCTGCCGGCCAGGAGCTCCTGGACCTCGTCGGTGGTGACCGCGTCGACCCCGCAGCCGAAGGAATTGAGCTGGATGATGTCCAGGTCGTCCCGTCCCTTTACGAAGTTGGCCGCCGCGTAGAGGCGGGTATGGTACATCCACTGGTCGTTGACCCGGATCGGCCTCTCGATGGTTCCGAGATGGGAGATCGAATCTTCCGAGAGGACCGCCATCCCGTAGGAGTTGATGAGCTCCGGGATGCCGTGGTTGATCTCCGGGTCGATATGGTAGGGACGTCCGCACAGGACGATGCCGTGGCGCCCGGTCTCTTCCAGGTATTTGAGCGTCTCCTCGCCCTTCCGCCGGATATCCTCGCGGCTCCTGATGAGCTCAAGCCAGGCCTTTTGGGCGGCTTCCCGCACTTCATTTTCCGGAAGATCGGAGAAGATGTCCGCAAGGCGGTTCGTGATGACCTTCTCATTGGTCAGGGCCAGGAAGGGGTTCATGAAGCGGATGGAGGGGTCCTTCAGCGCTTCGACATTGTTCTTGATGTTCTCCGCGTAGGAGGTGACGATGGGGCAGTTGTAGTGGTTGACCGCTCCGTCGAACTCCTCCCGCTCGTAGGGGATGCAGGGGTAGAAAATGAACTTCACGCCCTTCTTCAGCAGCCACTCGACGTGGCCGTGGGCCAGCTTGGCCGGATAGCATTCGGATTCGCTCGGAATGGACTCGATGCCCATCTCGTAGATCTTGCGGTTGGAGCTGGGGGAGAGGACCACTTCATAGCCCAGCTCGTTGAAGAAGGTGAACCAGAAGGGGTAGTTCTCGAACATGTTCAGCACCCTGGGAAGGCCGACCTGTCCCCTCGGGGCCTCCTCTCCGTGCTTCGGGATGTAGCCGAAGATACGATCGTACTTGTAGTCGTAGAGGTTGGGGAGGTTGTCCTTGTTTTTCTTCTTTCCCAGGCCCCTTTCGCAGCGGTTGCCGGAGATGTAGCGGGTCCCGTTGCCGAATTTGTTGATCGTAAGGCGGCAGTTGTTGGTGCAGAGCCCGCAGCGGGTCATGGAGGTCGTGTAGGTGAAATTCTGCAGCTCCTCCCCGGAGAGCATGTGGGACCTGGCCCGGCTGCCCCGGCGTTCCCTGGCAATGAGCGCGGCCCCGAAGGCCCCCATGATGCCTGCGATGTCCGGGCGGATCACCTCGCAGTCCGCGATCCTTTCAAAGCTTCGGAGGACGGCGTCGTTGTAGAAGGTCCCGCCCTGGACGACGATGTTCCTGCCGAGCTCGGATGCGCTGGAGACCTTGATGACCTTATAGAGGGCATTCTTGATGACGGAATAGGCGAGCCCGGCGGAGATATCCGCTACGGTCGCCCCCTCCTTCTGGGCCTGCTTGACCTTGGAATTCATGAAAACGGTGCAGCGGGTCCCGAGGTCGATCGGATTTTGGGCAAAAAGGGCGGCTTTGGCGAAGTCCTGGACCGAATAATTCAGGGTCTTCGCGAAATTCTCGATAAAGGAGCCGCATCCGGAGGAGCAGGCCTCGTTCAGCATGACGTCGTCGACCGCCCGGTCCTTGATGCGGATGCACTTCATGTCCTGGCCCCCGATGTCGAGAATGCAGTCGACGTCCGGGTTGAAAAATCTGGCGGCATAGTAATGGGAGATGGTCTCCACTTCGCCTTCATCCAGGTTGAGGGCCGCCTTGATGAGGGCTTCCCCGTAGCCGGTGGAGCAGGAGCCCGCCAGATAGGCGGTCTTTGGGATGAGGGAGAAGATCTTCCTGACGGCGTCGAGGGAAGTCTGGAGGGGATTGCCGTTGTTGCTCCCGTAGGTCGAGTAGAGGAGGGTGCCGTCCTCCCCGATGAGGGCGGTCTTGGTTGTGGTGCTCCCCGCGTCGATGCCGAGGTAGACCCGTCCCCGGTAGGAGGAAAGGTCGCCCTTCTTTACCTGGTAGCGGTCCTGGCGGGCCTTGAAGAGCCGGTAGGCCTCCTCGTCCTTGAAGAGCGGCTCGAGGCGGGAGACTTCAAACTCCAGCTTGATCCCGCGGTCAAGCTTGTCCTTCAGCTGCTTCAGGGACGTCTTCTCCATGCCCTCGACATAGGGGATTTCTTTCGCCCGCGCCGTGCTTTTGGCCGCGTTCACCGCTTCGAAAGCGGCGCCCTGGGCCGCGAAGAGGTGGGAGTGGTCGGGGACCAGCGTATGCTCATCGTCGAGATCCAGGGTCTTTATAAAACGGACGCGCAGCTGGTCCAGGAAATGGAGAGGGCCGCCCAGAAAGGCGACATGGCCGCGGATGGGTTTGCCGCAGGCCAGGCCGGAGATGGTCTGGTTCACGACAGCCTGAAAGATGGAAGCGGCCAGGTCTTCCTTGGTCGCTCCCTCGTTGATGAGAGGCTGGATATCGGTTTTCGCGAAGACTCCGCAGCGGGCCGCGATCGGATAGATGGATTTATGGGAAGCGGCGTAGACGTTGAGGCCGGCCGCGTCGGTCTGCAGCAGATCCGCCATCTGGTCGATGAAGGAACCGGTGCCGCCCGCGCAGATCCCGTTCATGCGCTGCTCGATGTTGTCGCCTTCAAAATAGATGATTTTCGCGTCCTCGCCTCCGAGCTCGATGGCCACGTCCGCCGCCGGGCAGCGATGCTTAAGGCAGGTGGATACAGCGATAACCTCCTGGACGAACGGCACGCCCAGGTGCGTGGCCAGGGTCAGGCCGCCCGATCCGGTGATGGCGGGAGAGACGGAAAGGTCGCCGAGGCTTTCCAGCGCTTCTCCGATCAGGCTGGCACAGGTCTCCTGGATCTCGGCGTAGTGGCGCCGGTAATCCGAGAAGAGCAGGTTTTCATTTTCATCAAGCACGGCGATCTTGACGGTTGTGGAACCGATGTCGATGCCGAGCGTGCAAAACTTTTCACTCATAAAAGAACCTCTGAAAACACAATTTAAGGCGGGGTTGGAAGCCGCCATTTCGGATATTATAGTTCGGAATCGGGAAAATGACAAGCAACTTTTACGGAAGCTTGTATATTTGGCAAGCATTCCTTGTTTGCGCAAGGCGTATTTTATTGACTTTTCGGGGCGGCTGCGCTATTATAGGCCGGACAGTAAAAGGGACCGGGCCGCGGGCCGGACCGCTGAGAGGGGGATGGATATTGAGGATCATGGTACCTGTTTTCCTGGGAATCATCTGCGTCCTTTACGGCTTCTTCGTGCTGGGGGCCGCTTCGGGGAGCAGCTTCTGGCTGATCTGGCCGCTTTTGGGAGCCGGCTTTTTTGTGATGGCCGGGCTTTTTTATACCCGTTTTTTTGAGACGCATCGGGGGCCGGCCCTGGTCTTAGGCCTTCTCGCCGCGGCGGCGGTCCTGGCGCTCTTCCTTTTAAACGGCGTCATTCTGCGGCAGTTTCGCGCGCAGGGGGAGAAGGGGCTTGATTACATCATCGTGCTCGGGGCCCAGGTCCGGGAGGGCGGCCCGAGCGCGATCCTGAAATACCGTCTGGATGAGGCTGCGGCCTATCTTTCGGAAAATGAAAACACGCTCTGCATCCTTTCGGGCGGCCGGGGCGGCAACGAACCTTTCCCGGAGGCGGAAGGCATGTACGCCTACCTGGTCTCCTGCGGCATCGATGAGGGCCGTCTCATAAAAGAGGATCGTTCCCGGAACACGACGGAGAACATCGCGAACAGCCGGGAGCTGATGCGGGAGGGCTATCAAAACGTCGGCATTGTGACCAACAATTTTCACGCCGCAAGGGCCCTCCTCCTTGCGAAGGCGGCCGGACTTACGAATCCCTGCGCGCTGGCGGCGGATTCCAATGTCCTGTATCTTCCGAATAATATGCTGCGGGAATGCCTGGCCCTCGTGAAGGATAAGCTGGCGGGGAATCTGGGCTGACCGGCGTAAGGGCGGTCCTTAAGGAGGAATGTTTATGTATGAAGTGCTTAGAACAGAGGGAAGGGCCAAGAGGGCCAGGCTGAAGACGGTTCACGGGCTGATCGAGACGCCGGTCTTTATGAACGTGGGCACCGCGGGCGCCATCAAGGGCGGAATCTCATCCCCGGAGCTTAAGGGGCTGAAAACCCAGGTTGAGCTCTGCAATACCTACCACCTGCATGTCCGCCCCGGAGACGAGGTGGTGAAGAAGCTGGGCGGAATCAGGAAATTTATGAACTGGGACGGGCCCGTGCTCACGGATTCCGGGGGCTTCCAGGTGTTCAGCCTGGCGAAATTAAGGAAGATCAAGGAGGAAGGGGTTACCTTTCACTCCCACGTGGACGGGCGGAAAATCTTTATGGGCCCGGAGGAGAGCATGAAGATCCAGTCCAACCTGGGCTCAACGATCGCCATGGCCTTCGATGAATGCCCGAACGCGCTGGCCGAGAGATCCTATGTGGAGGAATCGGTGGACCGGACGACCCGCTGGCTTTCGCGCTGCAAGACGGAGCTTAAGAGGCTCAACGCCCTGCCGGACGCGGTCAACCCGGACCAGCTGCTCTTCGGGATCAATCAGGGGGCTGTCTACGACGATATCCGGATCCGCCACGCGAGGGAGATCGCGGAGCTTGATCTCGACGGCTACGCGGTCGGCGGCCTGGCAGTCGGCGAGACCCATGAGCAGATGTACCATGTGCTCGACCAGGTGGTCCCTTACCTGCCCAAGGACAAGCCGACCTATCTCATGGGGGTGGGTACCCCTGAAAATATCATCGAGGGGGTGTACCGGGGGATCGATTTCTTTGACTGCGTCTATCCGAGCCGCAACGGCAGGCATGGGCACGCCTATACCAACCGGGGCCATCTGAACCTTCTGAACGCGAAATACGAGCTGGATGACCGCCCGATCGACCCGGAATGCGGCTGCCCGGTCTGCCGGAGCCATTCGAGGGCCTATATCAGACATCTCCTGAAAGCCAATGAGATCCTGGGCATGCGGCTTCTGGTCATGCACAATCTTTATTTCTACAACAATCTGATGGAAGAGATCCGGGAGGCCCTGGATGAGGGGCATTTCGAGTCCTACCGCAGGATGCGGCTGGGCACACTTGCGGAAAATGTGGGAAAGCATTGAATTTGCTCTTGTAAATCAGAAGAAAAGTATGTATGATAAGGACTACCTTTAAAATTTTTTTATTACGGAGGTTTTTTATGAAAGCTTTGTTACTCACAAGTGCTTCCAGCGGCGTTGGTTTTTCGATTGTCTATATGCTCGTGATCGTCGCCATCATGTATTTTCTCCTGATCCGTCCCCAGCGGAAGGAGCAGAAGAGGCTTACGGCCATGCTGGCCGATATGGCGGTCGGCGACAGCGTCGTCACGACAGGGGGCTTCTACGGAGTGGTGCTCGATATCACGGATGATGACGTCATCGTGGAGTTCGGCAACAACAAGAACTGCAGGATCCCGATGAGGAAGTCCGCGATCGCCGAGGTGGAGAAGGCAGATGCCGGCTATACCGCGGCAGCGGATACGGACGTTAAGAAGTAAGGCCTGCTCTTACACGGTATGTAATAAGACGGTCCTGGACCGTCTCTTTTTATGATATTGCCCGGTCTTCGAGTCTGGGCAGCGGTTCGTGCTTGTACGAAAACCGCTGTACAGACTCGCAAGACGCTAACAAAAACGAATCAAAAAACCACGCGAAGTGAAACGAGCGGGGCGATTGATGAGTTTTTGTTAGGATTGCGGGAGAGCAAAGCGCGGAGCAATCCGTCGGGCAATATCATAACGGCATGGCGCCGGGCATGCTGGCATGCCAAGGCGCAGGCATACTTGACAACCTGATAAAAATGAGCAAGCAGGGCGACAGCCCGGATCGCGAATTTTTGCAGCGGCGCGGGAGCGCGAATTAAATTAGAAAAAGAAAGACAGCAAGGGGGAGAATAGAGAATGTATACCTATCATTGCCTCAACAACATTTCAGAGGCAGGCCTGAAGAATTTCACCATGAATTTCGAGGAGAAGGATTCGACGGATGTCGACGCGATTCTGGTCAGAAGCGCCGGGATGAGGGAGATGGCCTTTCCGGACCGGCTGAAGGCCATTGCCCGGGCCGGGGCGGGCGTCAACAACATCCCGCTTGATGTATGCGCCGAGAAAGGGATCGTTGTATTCAACACGCCCGGAGCCAACGCCAACGGGGTCAAGGAACTCGTGATCGCGGGGATGCTGCTGGCTTCCCGGGATATCGTCGGGGGAATCGAATGGCTGGAGAAGCAGGAGGAGACCGAGGACCTGGCCAAAAAGGTGGAGAAGCAGAAGAAGCAGTTTGCCGGGAATGAGATCAGCGGCAAGAAGCTGGGAATCATCGGCCTCGGTGCGATCGGGGTCATGGTCGCCAACGCGGCGGTCAATCTGGGGATGGAAGTTTACGGCTACGATCCCTATATATCCGTCAACGCGGCCTGGAACCTGTCAAGGGCGATCCGTCATGTCACCTCGCTCGACGAGATCTATGAGATCTGCGATTACATAACGGTTCACGTACCGCTTACGAATGAGACGAAGGGAATGATCGGAGAGGACGCGATTCGGAAAATGAAGGACGGCGTCGTCATCCTGAATTTTGCCCGGGACGCGCTGGTGGAGGAAAAAGCGATCATTGCCTGCCTCAATAACGGGAAGGTGAAGAAATACGTGACGGATTTCGTGACGCCGGCCATCGCCCACGCGAAAAATACGCTCGTCACGCCCCATCTCGGCGCTTCCACGGAAGAGTCGGAGGACAACTGCGCGGATATGGCGGTCCGCCAGATCATGGATTACCTGGAAAACGGCAATATCAAGAACTCAGTCAATTACCCCGCCATCGACGCCGGCATCTGCAAGTCCGAGAGCCGGATCGCGATCAACCACCGGAATATTCCCAACATGATCGCCCAGTTCACCCAGATTCTCGGCAGGACCAATATCAATATCGCCAATCTCTCCAACAAGAGCCGGGGAGAGTACGCTTACACGATCATTGATCTGGGTGAGAAGGCATCGGATGAGATTATCGAGAGCCTCAGAACCTGCGAGGGCGTCCTGAAGGTTCGGCTGGTAAAATAAAGATCATCAGGGTGCGCGCGGACTTATACGGTTCTTTTGCCGCGCACTAAGACTTAAATCCGGCGCGTGGACGGGAAAAATGAAAATCGTTTTTCATTTTCGATACATAATAATCGGGGGCCGTACGAGGAGAAGGACATTCTGGCGGACAGCATCATAAGGCCCGGTTTTTTCAGATAACGGGCAATTCGGCTGGCCTGTCGCGGCAGCGCGGCGCGAAGCGGGACGGCAGGCACTGCCAAAAGCCAGGATATGGAGGTTTTATTTATGTCAGAAGCAGTAGATGCAGTGGAGAACGCTGTATCCACCGGTATTGAGCTCTCTGAGTTTTGGATTGAAAAGCTGCAGTCGCTCATGGATTTTTTCATGAGGCTCGGCCTGGCCGTCGTTGTCTTTGTCATAGGCTCCAAGCTGATTGATTGGTTAGCCCATCTCCTGGGCAGGAGGCTGGAAAAGACGCCGGCCGATTCGACGATTTCGAATTATGTGTCCTCTTTTGTCGCTATCGCCGGCAAAGTCCTTCTCGTGATCGTGCTGCTGGGGCAGATGGGGGTTAAGGACGCGACGATTGTGGCCGCCCTGGGCTCCGTGGGCGTCGGGATCGGCCTGGCCCTTCAGGGCGGCGCGGCCAACTTTGCCGGAGGAATCCTTCTTCTTGTCCTCAAACCTTTTAAGGTCGGAGATTTTATCCGCGAGGTGGAGGAGGGGAACGAAGGCTTCGTCTACAGCATAGGAATGTTTTATACGACGCTTAGGGCGCTTGGAGACCGGACCATTACGATCCCGAACAGCAAGCTTACGGATTCTTCCGTGATCAACTACACGGCTTCCGGGCTCTGGCTGGTGAATGTCAATATCGGCATCAGTTATACGGACGATATTGATCTCGCCAAGGGGATTATGGAGAAGGCTTTCAGGGAGGATCCCCGGGTCCTTCAGGACAAACCGGTGAATATCCTGCTGGAGAGCCTGGCGGACAGCAGCGTCAAGATTGAAGTCAGGGGATGGACGACCATCGCCGACCATTTTACCGCTATGTGGGATCTGACCGAGAGGATAAAGAAGGATTTCGACCGGGCGGGCATTACGATTGCCTTCAACCAGATTGACGTCCATATGATTGAAGAGAATAAGAAAGAAGAGAAGAAAGATGGCAGATAGTTATACGAAAAAGGCGGGGGATATCAAGCCCCCGAAGCAGAAACAGCCGAAGCCGGTCAGCAAGCCGGAGGACTTCAGCGAACCGATGAACGCGGAATCCAATATCAAAAAGGTGATTGGGATCGTGAGCGGCAAGGGCGGCGTGGGCAAATCCCTCATGACTGGCCTTCTTGCCGTGGCTGCGGGCAGGGCCGGAAAGAAGGTCGCCATTCTCGATGCGGATGTCACCGGTCCTTCCATCCCGAAAATGTTCGGCGTCCATGAAAAAGCGATGAGTGACGGGACGAATATCATCCCTGCCGTCTCAGAGGGCGGGATCAAGATGATGTCGACGAACCTGATCCTGGATGATGAGAAGGAGCCGGTTATCTGGAGGGGGCCTGTGATCGCGGGCGTCGTCAAGCAGTTTTGGCGCGAGGTTCTCTGGGGAGATGTGGACGTCCTGTTCGTCGATATGCCTCCCGGAACCGGAGACGTTCCGCTGACGGTATTCCAGTCGCTTCCGGTTGACGGGATCGTGGTCGTGACTTCCCCGCAGGAGCTTGTGTCCATGATCGTCGAGAAAGCGGCCAGAATGGCGGAAATGATGAATATCCCGCTCCTTGGCCTCATAGAGAACATGAGCTTCATCACCTGCCCGGATTGCGGGCGCAGGATCTACCCCTTCGGCGAGGGGAAGGTGGAAGGCGCGGCGGCCGGCCATGGGATCGAATTAACCGCAAAGATGCCGATTGAGCCTTTCCTCGCGGCGCTTTGCGACGCGGGGCGGATCGAAGCCGTGCCGGATGAGACGCTGGCGGATTTGAAGAAGTTTGTCTGAAAAGATGGCGGCTTATGTCCGTCCATCGGCTTTGTAAGATGTCAGGTTGTCAAATATATCAATCCAGACTGCCCGGTCGGGCACTTTTAAGCTGTTATTCGTCCGTCTCGGGCAGTCTGAAAGCAAGATGGAGTCTTCATGAAACAACCTTGTAAAAATAAAAAAAAGGCTTGATTTTTTCATTTTTATGAGTATAATAGATGAAGTGAGTTGCCGATGTGGCTCAGTTGGTAGAGCAACGCATTCGTAATGCGTAGGTCGACGGTTCGAGTCCGTCCATCGGCTCTTTAACGGAACTGTGATTCATTCGCAGTTCCGTTTTTGATTGCGGATGAAGGATTTCGCGTCTTGACTTTTTTTTATGGGTATGATAACATATCTAAAGCATTTCGCTGGTGTGTCGGAATGGCAGACGAGGAAGACTCAAAATCTTTTGTGGGCGACCACGTGTGGGTTCGAGTCCCACCACCAGCATCATTTTCGGACCCGCAGACCCTTCCTTTTAAGGGCGTGCGGGTCTTTCTGTTATAACGCCGCCCGCGGCGTTCGAGAGGAGGTGGAAAAAATGACTTTTGAAGAAAAAATAGAGCGGCTTGCCGGGGAGGCGGAGGAGGAATTCTTCCTCGATCTTGCCAACAGCGGCTTTGCTTTCGACCGCCTGATCGACGGGGAGACCATTGCTTTCCGCAGGTCCAAAGACACCGCGGTCGGGGAAAGGGTCGAGACGGAATTCTTCTGTTTCCCCCAGAACGGCCGGAAGGACAAGATGAAGATGGGGATGCTGCTCCGCTTCACGGTGAGGCCTGAAAACGCGGAGGATATGGAAGTTCATTTTACAGAAGCGGAGTCCGGGAAAGCCGAAAAAGCCGGGAGAAGCGAGACCTATTATTCGCAGGTCGCCTCCCGGGCCGGCAGGGAGCTCGCGAAAGAAGGCGTGAACACATTTCTTCACCACGAGGTGGTCATCCGAACGCCGGAAAAGGAGGAGGTTCTCCTGAACGCTTTTGATTTCGAGGCCAACAAGCTCTTCATGCTCGGCCTCTACGGCGGGGAATACAAGTGTTTCGCGGTGAAAAAGGAAGTATAAGATAAATGAAAGCCTGTAAAGCAGCGCGGATTATGAGGTGAAAATTGGACGTACAGTGGTATCCGGGACATATGACGAAAACAATCCGGCAGATGCAGGAGGATATCCGCCTGGTGGATCTGGTCATCGAGATCACCGACGCCAGGGTTCCCATATCGGGACGGAATCCGGATATTGATAAGCTTGCCGGAGGGAAAGCGAGGCTCCTCATCCTGAACAAGGCGGACCTGGCGGATGAAAGCGCGAACGAGGCCTGGGCCGCTTATTTCCGGGAGCGGGGCTTTTCCTGCGTGCTGACGGACGCCCGGGCGCGGGGCGGGATGAAGGGCGTTTCCGCGGCCATCGACGCCGCCTGCCGCAAAAAGCAGGAGCGGGACAGGGCCCGGGGCATGAAGATAAGGCCTGTAAGGGCGATGGTGGCCGGCATTCCGAATGTTGGGAAATCGACTTTCATCAATTCTTTTTCCGGGAAGGCGACGGCTAAGACCGGGAACAAGCCCGGGGTCACCCGGGGCAAGCAGTGGATCCGCCTTGGCGGCAAGGTCGAGCTTCTGGACACGCCGGGGCTTTTGTGGCCCAAATTCGAGGACCGGAGGGTGGGAGAAAACCTGGCCCTTGTCGGGACGATCAACGAAAATATTTTGAATGAGGAGGAATTGGCCCTGCTTCTCATTTCCCGTTTGAAGGAGATCGCTCCGGGCGCGCTGGGACAGCGCTTCGAAACGGACGAAGAGCTTCCCGCCCTGGCTTTCCTGGAGGAGGCCGGGCGCAGGAGGGGCTGCCTTACAAAAGGGGGCGGGATCGATTACGCGAGGATTGCCCGGCTTCTGCTCGATGATTTCCGAGGGGGAAAGCTGGGAAGGATCACGCTTGAGCGGCCGGAGGATATCGAATGACGGAGAAACAGCTGCAAAGGCAGAAGGAAAGGGAAGAGAAGGCGGCCGCAAAGCTGGCCGCAGAACTTGCGAGGACGGAAAGCCTGATGGTTTTCGAGCGGAAATTCGGGGATCTCGGCCTGGTCTGCGGCATCGATGAAGTCGGAAGAGGCCCCCTGGCGGGGCCGGTGATGGCCGGGGCGGTCATCCTGCCCAAAGACCATCCGATACTCTATCTGAATGATTCCAAAAAGCTCAGCGAAAAGAAGAGGGAGGAGCTCTACGAGGTCATCCTCCGGGAAGCGCTCGCTTATGGGATCGGAACGGCTTCCGAGCAGAGGATCGATGAGATCAATATTCTAAACGCGACCTATGAGGCCATGCGCGAGGCGATCGGAAAGCTGCCTCTGCAGCCGGACGTCCTCCTGAACGACGCGGTGAAGATTCCGGGAGTTCAGATCCGGCAGATCCCCATCGTGAAAGGGGACGCCAAGAGCGTTTCCATCGCGGCGGCCAGCATTCTGGCCAAGGTCACCCGGGACCGGCTGATGGTCGAGATGGATAAGACCTATCCCGGCTACGGCTTCGCGAAGAATAAAGGCTACGGAACCGCGGAGCATATCCGGGCCCTTAAGGAGCTGGGGCCGTCTCCGATTCACAGGAGAAGCTTCATCAGCCATTTTATCCCGGAGGGAACGGAAACGCGATGAGGATTTTGAACGCATCCGGAGGAAAATTTTGAACAGCAGGAGAATCGGGAGCTTCTATGAGGATCTGGCAGCCGACTACTTAATGAAGCAGGGCTATACGATCCTGGAGCGGAATTTCACCGTAAAGAGCGGGGAGATCGACATCATTGCCAGGGAGGCGGGCTGTCTTTCATTTGTCGAAGTGAAGTACCGCCGCCGCAAAGGGCAGGGCAGCCCGCTTTCGGCGGTCACTTACGCCAAGCAGCGGAAGATATCGAGAACCGCGGCGCTCTGGATGCTGCGGAACCGGATCCCGGAGGATACGCCCTGCCGCTTCGACGTCATAGGAATCGAGCCCGGGGAGATCTCCCTGATTCGGAACGCTTTTGACTACACTGGCTGATTTTTTTCATTTCCAATGGTTGCGAAACAAAAGGCCAGGTATTATAATCGTTTGTATCATTTCACAATCAGCTGCTGTACAGCAGAGAGGGCAAGGTAGGACAGTATGAAGTATAATTTTAAGGAAATTGAACCGAAGTGGCAGACTCGGTGGGAAAAAGCAAAAATCTTCAACGCCCCGGACGTATCGGATAAGCCGAAGTTTTACGGGCTTGTCGAATTCCCCTATCCCAGCGGGGCGGGCATGCACGTAGGCCATATCAAGGCCTATTCGGGCCTGGAGATCATTTCCCGGGCGAGAAGAATGCAGGGCTACAACGTCCTCTTCCCGATCGGCTTTGACGCGTTCGGCCTGCCGGCTGAGAACTACGCGATCAAGACCAACCAGCATCCCCGGGTCACGACGGACCACAATATCCATCACTTCTCCGAGCAGCTCAAGAGCGTCGGCTTCTCCTTCGACTGGGACCGTGTCATCGACACGACGGACGAGGATTACTACAAGTGGACCCAGTGGATCTTCCTCAAGCTGTTTGAGAAAGGGCTGGCTTACCGCGACAAGACCTTCGTCAATTACTGCCCCTCCTGCAAGGTCGTCCTCTCGAACGAAGACAGCCAGGGCGGCAAGTGCGACCTCTGCGGCTCCGACGTCGTCCTGAAGGAGAAGGAGGTCTGGTATCTTCGGATCACCGAGTACGCCGACAAGCTGCTGGAGGGCCTTGAACAAGTCGATTTCCCGGAAAATGTCCGGGCCCAGGAGGAGAACTGGATCGGCAAGTCCAAAGGCGCGTTCGTCAACTTCACGATCGACGGCGCGGGCGAGACGCTGCGCATCTACACGACCCGTCCGGACACCCTCTTCGGCGTCACCTTCATGGTCATGGCTCCGGAGCATCCGCTCATCGACAAGTACGCGGATAAGATCGGCAACTTTGAGGCCGTGAAAGCTTACCGCGAGGAGTGCGCGAAGAAGAGCGAGTTCGAGCGCGTGAATCTGGTCAAGGACAAGACCGGCGTCAGGCTGGAGGGCCTTGCCGCGGTCAATCCGGTCAACGGCAAGAAGATCCCGATCTTCATCGCGGACTACGTCATGATGGGTTACGGCACCGGCGCGATCATGGCGGTTCCGGGCCACGACCAGCGCGACTACGATTTCGCGAAGGCCTTCAACATCGATATCATCGAGGTCATCAAGGGCGGCGACATGGCTGTGGAAGCCTACACCGGCGACGGCGAGATGGTCAACTCCGGATTCCTTGACGGACTCACCAACAAGAAGGATTCCATCGAGCGCATGCTCGGGTTCCTGGAGGAGAAGGGCATCGGCGAGGCCGGCGTCCAGTACAAAATGAAAGACTGGGCCTTCAACCGCCAGAGATACTGGGGAGAGCCGATCCCGATCATCCACTGCCCGCACTGCGGCATGGTCGGCGTTCCCTACGAGGAGCTGCCGCTGCGCCTGCCGGAAGTCGAGAACTTCAAGCCGGGCGAGGACGGCGAGTCCCCGCTGGCCAAGATCGACAGCTTCGTGAACTGCACCTGCCCGAAGTGCGGCGGCCCCGCTAAGCGCGAGACCGACACCATGCCCCAGTGGGCCGGTTCCTCCTGGTATTTCCTGCGCTACATCGATCCGAAGAACGATGAGGCGCTGGCCGACATGGACAAGCTCAAATACTGGATGCCGGTCGACTGGTACAACGGCGGCATGGAGCACGTCACCCGCCATATGATCTACTCCAGGTTCTGGCATCATTTCCTCTATGACATCGGGGCCGTCAACACCTTCGAGCCCTACGCGAAGCGCACGACCCAGGGCCTGATCCTCGGTTCCGACGGGACCAAGATGTCCAAGTCCCGGGGCAACGTGGTCGACCCGATGGACGTCGTCAACGCCTACGGCGCCGACACGCTCCGCACCTACGTCCTCTTCATGGGCGATTACGGCGCGTCCTCGCCCTGGAGCGAGACCTCGGTCCGCGGCTGCAAGCGCTTCTTGGACCGCGTCGCGCGTCTTGCTGACAATCTGTCTGAGGAGACTGAGCCGACGCTTGAAGCGAAGCTGCACAAGACCATCAAGAAGGTCACTTCCGATCTTGAGGAAATGAAGTTCAACACCGCGATCGCGGCGATGATGGCCCTGATGAACGATTTCGAGGCGGCGCCGAAGGTCGGCAAGGCCCAGTTCATCGACTTCATCAAGCTGCTCTGCCCCTTTGCTCCGCACCTGACGGAGGAGATCTGGGAGATGCTCGGCGGCGAAGGCTTCCTGTCCACGTCTTCCTGGCCGGTTTACGACGAGAAGAAGACCATCGAGAATACGGTCGAGATCAGCGTCCAGGTCAACGGCAAGCCGAGAGACGTCCTCATGATCGCGGTCGACGCGGACGAGGCGGCTGCCTCCGAGGCGGGCCTCGCGCTTCCGAAGATCGCGAAGATGACCGAGGGCAAGCGGATCGTCAAGACGATCTACCGCCCGGGCAAGATCCTGAATTTCGTTGTAAAATAAGATCGCTCGGGAAAACAACCCCTGCTCGATTGCAAGTAAGCCCCGGCGGAAGCCGGGGCATTTGTCAGCTTACGCGCCCTGCCGCGAACAGATGAAAAGAGGAAAATGAATGGCATTTGATGGAATTACGACCGCGGCCCTCGCGAGGGAGCTCAACGACGCTCTTGCGGGGGGCGGGATCAGCAAGATCATACAGCCGGAGAAGGATGAGCTTCTCCTGACAGTCAAGAACAACAAATCCCAGTACCGGGTCATTCTTTCGGCTTCGGCGTCCCTGCCGCTGGTTTACATGACGCCGGTCAACAAGCAGGCCCCCCTGACTGCGCCGAATTTCTGCATGCTGCTGCGCAAGCACCTGCAGGGCGGGCAGATCCTTCGCGTGAGACAGCCGTCGCTTGAGAGGGTTATTATATTTGACGTATCCCACCGGGACGAGCTGGGGGACCTGGTCACAAGGCACCTTATCATCGAACTCATGGGCAAGTACAGCAACATCATCCTGACCGGCGATGGGGATGAGATCCTCGACAGCATCAAGCGGGTGCCCTTCTCGATGAGTTCGGTCCGTGAGGTCCTGCCGGGAAGAAAATGGTTCATCCCCGGGGCGGATGAGAAGAAAAACCCGCTTGAAACGGATGCGGAGACCTTCGGACTTGCGATCCTCAAGTCCCCTTACGAGGTGTCCAAAGCCCTCTATATGTCCTTTACCGGAATCTCTCCCTTGATGGCCGAGGCCTTCTGCGCCGAGGCGGAGCTGGAGCCGAGGAAGAAGGCCGGCGATCTTTCGGTCGTGGAGCTGGACGCCCTGCGGGCCGTCTTCGAAAGCTTTATGGGCCGCATCAGGGAGGGGAAGTTCGAGCCTTCAATCGTCTATGAGAAGGAAGAGCCGAAAGAGTACGCTTTGTTTTCTCTCGCCCTTTTCAAGGGCATGCCTTATAAGGCGTTCGATTCGGTGAGCGGGATGATCGCGGCTTTCTACGGAGAGAAGGAAGCCGCGACACGGATGCGGCAGAAGTCCGCGGATCTGCGTCACGTCGTCTCCAACGCGCTCGAACGGGTAAATCGCAAGGCGGTCCTGCAGGAGCGGCAGATGAAGGACACGGAGAAGCGGGAGAAATACCGGATCTACGGGGAGATGCTCAACACCTACGGCTACGAGGCCAAAGAGGGGGACAAGGCCCTTCAGGTGATCAATTACTACACCAACGAGCCCATGAGCGTCCCGCTGGATCCGACGCTCAGCGCTTCCGCGAACGCGCGGAAATATTTTGAACGCTACAACAAGCTGAAGAGGACCGCGGAAGCGCTGGCAAGCCAGATCGAGGAGACCTCAGCGGACCGGGAACAGCTTCTTGCCTGCATGGCGGCCATCGATCTGGCGGAATCCGAAGAGGATCTGAGGGAGATCCGGAAGGAGCTGGCCGATTTCGGCTTCATCCAGAGGAAGGCCCTTGTCCAGAAGGGCAGGGCCAGGGAGGCGAAACAGAAGCCGCTGCTTTTCATTTCCTCGGATGGTTTCCATATGTATGTGGGCCGCAACAACTACCAGAACGAGGAGGTCACCTTCAAGATCGGCAGCGGCGGCGACATGTGGTTCCACGCGAAGGGGATTCCGGGCAGCCACGTGATCGTGAAGTCCGGCGGCCGCGAGCTTACAGACCGGGTCTACGAGGAGGCCGGGGCCCTGGCGGCCTGGTATTCCTCGGGCCGGAAGGCCCCCAAGGTCGAAGTGGACTATACCGAACGGCGGAATCTCCGGAAGACCGGCGGGGGGAAGCCGGGATTTGTGATCTACCACACGAATTATTCGCTGATGGCCAGGCCTTCACTGGAGGGGCTTCAGCGGATTTGAACTTCATGCAACATTATTTGAACATCATAAGGAGACATCGATATGAGGACTTTACTGCTTGCAATCTGCCCCTACGCGATCGGAATCATCGCGGTGCTGGAGCTTGTCATTTTCATCCTGCTCATCCGCCGCTTCAGGGAAAGCGGAAGGAAGGTCGCGCTGTTCATGGGACTCATCTCGCTGGGCCTCTTTCTTGACGCGGCGGTCATCGTGCTGGGCAGGCTCATCGGGGAAGGAGCCCTGCTTCTTTTCTTAAGCCGCATCCGCTACGTCGCCCACGGCGTCCTGATCCCGCTTATGCTGATCATCATCCCCTATGCGCTGGAGGCTGGGGGAATCTGGAAGAAGCTTACCTGGCTGCTCACGATCCTTCTCATGCTGCTCGGCTGCGCGGAAGGCTTCGCGAATGTCCTTGAATACTCCGAGACGGCGGGGGTCCTTCGCTGCGTTTCTTCTGACGCGACGCCGGCCTGGGCTTCGGCAGTCTCAGGCATTCTCTCCTTCGGGACGGTGATCCCGGTGATCATCTTCGGCATCGTCATCTGGATCCGGCAGAAAGATCCCAACATCTTCCTGGCCGGCTTTCTGATGTTCCTTTTCGCGGGCCTGGGACCTGTCGGCGGAAATATGGATCTCATCTTTTTCATCAGCATGTTCGGGGAACTTGCTATGGTCTTTTTCTATTATCGCTATACGAGGCGCTATGTGAGTAATAAGAAGGAGTAAAAATGCTGTCCAGTATTGAAATATGTGCGGCGCAGGCGGACAGGCTCTTGGCCTGTCCGCCTGCGCCGGATTTGAGCATGTCGCTCAGCCGCTCCGGGCAGTCTGAAAACATAAAATTCAATCCAGACTGCCTGGTCGGGCGCTTCAAGGGCCATTGGAGCTTACAAGAGGGCTGCGGAACGGAGTGGATGTGTGCTTCCCTTTACAATCAGCAGGGCGATATGCTTTTGGAGTCTTCGTGAAACAACCATGCGCGAAATCATGATAGGCTTGACGGCTAAATTGAAATGAGGTAAAATACTATGAATCATTGGATAAGGAGCTTTATCGCATGGTAAGAAGTATGACCGGATTCGGCCGGGCCGAATCCGTTAATGAAAACCGTAAGCTCACCGTCGAATTAAAATCGGTCAACAACCGCTATCTTGATTTCAACATCCGGATGCCCAGGAAGTTCAACAGCTTTGAGGCAGCGATCCGGGCCTTCCTGAAGGAAGAGATCGGCCGGGGGAAAGTGGATGTTTTCATTTCCGAAGAGGTCTACAGGAACGGGAGCGGCGCGCTCAGCGTGAACACGGAGCTGGCCGCGCAATACCTGGCCGCCGCCCGGAAGCTGGGAGAGGAGCTGGGGCTTGAGAACACGGTTACAATCCAGGATCTCATGAATTATCCGGACATTCTGCTCCTTACAGAGACAGAAATCCAGGAGGACGAACTGTGGGAGGAGCTCTCGGCCGTCCTTAAGGAGGCTGTACGGTCTTTCAACGCGGCCCGGGAAGCGGAAGGCGGGAGGCTTCTTGCGGATCTTGGCGCCAAGCTTGCCGGCATGAAGGAGAATGTCGCGTTTATCCGGGAGCATGAGGCTGAGATCTACGAAAACTACCGGACGAGGCTCCTGGAGAAGGTAAAGGAGCTCATCGGGGACCGGGAGGTCGATGAGACCCAGTTCGCCTCGGCCATCGTGGCCTACGCGGATAAGGTCTGCACGGATGAGGAAACGGTCCGGCTCGCAAGCCACATCGAGCAGATGCTCACAGAGCTTTCCGCGGGCGGCAGCATCGGGCGCAAGCTTGACTTCCTGACCCAGGAGATGAACCGGGAGGCCAACACGATTCTCTCCAAGGCCGGGGACCTGGCCACCTCCAACGTCGGGATCAGCCTGAAGACCGATGTGGAGAAGATCCGCGAGCAGATCCAGAATATCGAATAAGAGACGGAGGCAGATATGGCTGAAAAGGGATGTTTATTCATTGTCTCGGGCTTTGCCGGGGCCGGCAAGGGAACGGTCACGAAACAGCTGGTAAAAGAGGATCCGGACATCCGGCTTTCCATTTCCGCCACGACCCGCGACATGCGGAAGGGCGAGGCGGAAGGCGTCGATTACTTTTACATTTCAAAAGAGTCTTTCGAGCAGAAAATAAAGGAAGGCGAGCTGCTTGAATACGCGAAGTACGGAGAGAACTATTACGGGACCCCCCGCAGCTACGTGGAGCAGGTGCTCGGCGAGGGAAAGGACGTCCTTCTCGAGATCGAGGTACAGGGCGCTTCCAAGGTCAAGGCGGCCTTCCCGGAAACGATTCGGATCTTCGTCACCCCGCCTTCCGCGAAGGAGCTGAAAAGGCGCCTCGTCGGACGGGGCCGGGACAGCGCGGAGGATATCGCAAGGCGCCTCTCCCGCGCGGCGGAAGAAGCCGGGGAGATGGGCGAATACGACTATCTGCTGATCAACGACACGATTGATCAATGCGTGAAGGACCTGCACGCCATTGTCGCCGCGGAGCGCATGAAGGCGAAAAAGCAGGAGGACTTCATTTCCATGATCAAAGAACAATTGGAAGAAACAAGCAAGGGGGAATAAAGCTATGATGATCCATCCGTCCTATAAGGAAATGATCGACGCCGTTAACCAGGAACGCGAGGACGACACGGTTCCCGTCGTCTCCAGCCGCTACTCGATTGTGATGGCGACCGCCAAGAGGGCCCGTCAGATCATCGATGGGGACGAGCCGCTGACCGAAAACGCGAAAGTCGGCGAAAAACCGCTTTCCGTCGCGGTCGATGAGGTTTTTGAAGGCGTAGTCAAGATCTTGCCTGAGGATACGATCGAAGAGTGAGAATTTCAAGGAGGGCAGGTTTGGGCGCCCTCCTTCTTTCATGTACGGGAGAGGAATATGAAACTGCTGATGATTTCCCTCGGCTGCGACAAGAACAGGGTCGACTCCGAGGAGATGCTGGGCCTTCTGGCCGCCCGGGGCTATGAGCTGACGGACGACGAGGCGGAGGCGGAAGCCTGCGTCATCAATACCTGCTGTTTTATCGAAGACGCGCTCAAGGAGAGCATCGACGAGGTGATCGCCGCAGGGAAAATGAAGACCGAAGGGAAACTGAAGCTCCTTGTCGTGACCGGCTGCATGGCCCAGCGCTACAAGGAGCAGATCCTCTCCGAGATGCCTGAGGTGGACGCGGTCGTCGGGGTTACAAGGCGGGCCGGCATCGCGGACATCCTGGACGATGCGCTCCGGGGCAAAAAGACGGTCGCCGTCGCGGACGCCAGCCGGGATGAAGAGATTCCGGGGCGGCGGATCCTGTCCACGGGCGGCCATTACGCCTTCCTGAAGATAGCGGAGGGCTGCGACAAGCACTGCACCTACTGCGTCATTCCGAAGATTCGGGGCCGCTACCGGAGCTTTCCGATGGAAAAGCTTCTGGCCGAGGCCCAAAGCCTTGCGGAGGAGGGCGTGACCGAGCTCATTGTGGTCGCCCAGGAGACAACCATCTACGGCAAGGACCTCTACGGGGAGAAGAAGCTGCATGTCCTCTTGCGGGAACTGGCGAAAATCGAAGCCCTCCACTGGATCCGCGTCCTCTATTGCTACCCGGAGGAGATCTATCCGGAGCTTATTGATGTGCTGGCCTCCGAAAAGAAGATCTGCCATTATCTCGACCTGCCGATCCAATCCGCTTCCGACCGGGTCTTAAAGCGCATGAACCGGCGGACGACGGAGGCGGAGCTAAGGAAACTCGTCTCCCTTCTCCGGAAGCGGATTCCGGATATCTTTCTGCGGACGACCCTGATCAGCGGTTTTCCGGGGGAGACGGAGGAGGATTTCGAAAAGACCCTTGCCTTTGTCCGGGAAATGAAATTCGACCGCCTGGGCTGCTTTACCTACTCGAAGGAAGAGGGGACGCCGGCGGCCAAAATGCCGGATCAGCTCAGGAAAAACGTCAAGGTGAAGCGCCGCAAGGCGATCATGGCCGAACAGCAGAAGATATCCCTCGCCAGGGGCAAAGCCCGGATCGGCAGCGTCATGGAGGCGGTCGTGGAGGGCTATCTTCCGGAGGAGGGAATCTACACCGCCCGGACCTACGGCGACGCGCCCGGGGTCGACGGTTATGTCTTTGTAAACAGCGAACGGGAGCTCATGAGCGGGGACTTTATCCGCGTCCGCATCAACGGAGCGTCCCACTATGATCTTACAGGGGAGGAAGTTTATGAATCTGCCGAATAAGCTGACCGTGCTCCGCATGGTCCTCATTGTGCCTTTCGTCATCGCGCTCCTGGCCGGGAGGGGGGAGGGGGCTTCCCGCTGGATCGCCCTCGCGCTCTTTATCATCGCATCCCTGACCGATATGCTTGACGGACAGATCGCGAGAAAATACAACCTGATCACGGATTTCGGGAAATTCATGGATCCGCTGGCCGATAAGCTCCTGGTCTGCTCCGCGCTGATCTGCCTGGTGGACCTTAGGAGGCTGCCCACCTTAATCTGCATCATCATCATCGCCCGCGAATTCGTCATCAGCGGCTTCCGCCTGGTCGCTTCCGACAACGGGATCGTCATCGCGGCCAGCATGTGGGGCAAGGTCAAGACCGTGAGCCAGATGGCCATGGTCATCCTGATGATCGCCAACATCCCGCAGCTTTCGATCCTCACGACCGCGATCATGTATATCGCCTGCGCGCTCACCCTGGTCTCGCTTGTCGACTACATCTTGAAGAACCGCCAGGTCATCCTGGCCCAGAAGTGAGGAGGCCGGCATGGATAAGAAAACGATCGAAGAAAAATGCGTGGAGCTGCTCCTTGCAAAAGGCCTGACGCTCACGACGTCCGAATCCTGTACCGGAGGCCTGGTCGCTTCCCGGATCGTGGACGTTGCGGGCGCCTCCGGAACCCTCATGCAGGGCTTCGTCACCTACAGCAACGAGGCCAAGGAAACCTACCTGGGCGTAAAACACGAGACGCTGGAGGAATTCGGGGCCGTCAGCTCCGAAACCGCGGAGGAGATGGCGCTCGGCTGCGTCTTTAAGGCGGGGACGGACGTCGGGATCGCCACGACCGGCATCGCCGGTCCGGGCGGCGGAAGCCCGCAAAAGCCGGTGGGCCTCGTCTATATCGCCTGCTGCATAAAGCCGGAGGTTAAGGTCCGGGAGCTTCGCCTTTCCGGCAGCCGCAGGGAGATACGGAACCAGGCGGCGAATGCGGTCCTGGAGCTTCTTTTTGAGATGCTCTCAGGAGACTAAAACAAGATTCATCCTGCGGAAGATGGGGTGTAAGGTCTTCATTTTCCGCGGTTTGGACGATAAAGGAGGATGTTATTATGGATGACTTGAATCGTAAGGTGCGGATGAACCACAGCTCCCACCTGCTGGAACTTGAGGAGTACATGTACCCTCTTGTGGATGTGGAAAAACCGAATGTGTTCCGGAACCTCTTCCCCTATGACGAGGTGCCCAAGATCGCTTTCAACGACCGAATCGTCCCCCATCACATGCCGGACGAGATCTGGATCACGGACACGACCTTCCGGGACGGACAGCAGTCCCGGGCTCCCTACACCACGGAACAGATCGTGACGATCTACGACTACCTGCACCGTCTGGGCGGCCCGTTCGGCAAGATCCGGGCCTGCGAATTTTTTCTCTATGACGAAAAGGACCGCAGGGCCGTGGAGCAGTGCCTGGAGCGGAATTACCGCTACCCCAAGGTCACCAGCTGGATCCGGGCCAACAAGAAGGACTTTGAGCTGGTCAAGTCCATGGGCATGCGGGAGACCGGCATCCTGGTTTCCTGTTCCGATTACCACATCTTTTATAAGATGCACATGACCCGCCGCGAGGCGATGAATCACTATCTCGGCATTGTCCGGGACTGCCTGGAGATGGGGATCAGCCCCCGCTGCCACCTGGAGGACATTACCCGGGCCGACATCTACGGCTACGTCATCCCCTTCTGCCTGGAGCTCATGAACCTTCGCAACGAATACGGGATTCCGGTAAAGGTGCGCTGCTGCGATACCATGGGCTACGGCGTCAACTATCCCGGCGCGGTGATCCCCCGCTCGGTTCCGGGCATCATCTACGGCATCATGACCCATTCCGGCGTCCCCTCGTCCCTCATCGAGTGGCACGGCCACAATGATTTCTACAAAGCGGTCTCCAACTCCACGACCGCCTGGCTTTATGGGGCGTCCGGCGTCAACTGCTCGCTCTTCGGCATCGGGGAGCGAACCGGGAACACGCCGCTGGAGGCCATGGTCTTCGAGTACGCCCAGCTGAAGGGGACCTTGGACGGGATGGATACGACGGTCATCACCGAGCTGGCTGAATACTACAAGAACGAGATCGGCTACGAGATCCCGCCCAGGACGCCTTTCGTCGGGGAGAACTTTAATATCACCCGGGCCGGCATCCACGCAGACGGGCTGCTCAAGAACGAGGAGATCTACAACATCTTCGACACAGAAAAATTCCTGAACCGTCCCGTTGAAGTGTCGATCTCCAATACCTCGGGCCTGGCCGGAATCGCCCACTGGGTCAACCGCCACTACAAGCTCTCCGCGGAGGAGGAAGTCGACAAGAAGTCCCCCCTCGTCCAGAAGGTCAAGGACTGGGTTGACGCCCAGTACGAGGAGGGCCGCGTGACGGTTATCACCAACGATGAACTCTTTGAACAGACGGAGATCGCCAAAAAAGAACTGGGACTTGCGGCGCCGCAAAGGCCCGGGAAATGAAAAGGAGAGACTGATTATGGAAAAGATCAAGATGACGACCCCCCTTGTGGAGATGGACGGAGATGAGATGACCCGGATTATCTGGCAGATGGTGAAGGATGAGCTTCTCAGCCCCTACATCGACCTCAACACGGAGTACTACGACCTGAGTCTCCGGAATCGCGACGATTCCGACGACCAGATCACGATCGAGGCGGCGAAGGCCAACATGAAGTACGGCGTCTCCGTCAAGTGCGCGACGATCACTTCCAACAAGGACCGTATGAAGGAGTACAACTTAAAGCAGCTCACCAGGAGCCCCAACGGGACGATCCGCTCCATTCTGGACGGGACGGTTTTCCGGGCCCCGATCCTGGTGAACGGCATCCGCCCGGTCGTCCGCAACTGGAAGAAGCCGATCACCATCGCCCGTCACGCCTACGGCGACGTCTACAAGAACACCGAAATGCGCGTCGACGGCCCCGGCAGGGCGGAGATCGTCTTCACCGCGGCTGACGGCACTGAGACCCGCCAGACGATCTTTGATTTCAAGGGCCCGGGCGTCATCCAGGGCATGCACAACCTGGACGCCTCCATCGAGAGCTTTGCGAGGGCCTGCTTCTCCTACGCGCTTTCCGTCAGGCAGGACCTCTGGTTCGGCGCCAAGGATACCATTTCCAAGACCTATGACGGGGAGTTCAAGTCCATCTTTGCCCGCATCTACGAGGAGGAGTACAAGAAAGCCTTCGAGGCGGCCGGCATCACCTACTTCTACACGCTGATCGACGATATCGTGGCCCGGCTCATGAAGACGGACGGGGGCTTTGTCCTCGCGCTCAAGAACTATGACGGGGACGTCCAGTCCGATATGCTTTCCTCGGCTTTCGGGTCGCTTGCGATGATGACCTCGGTCCTGGTCTCCCCCCACGGCTACTTCGAGTACGAAGCGGCCCACGGCACCGTGCAGCGCCACTATTACAAACACTTAAAGGGCGAGACGACCTCCACCAACTCCGTCGCGACCATCTTCGCCTGGACGGGCGCGCTCAGAAAGCGCGGGGAGCTGGATGGAAATGAAAGGCTTGCGGACTTTGCGGACAAGCTGGAAAAAGCGGTCATTAAGACGATCGAGTCCGGCAAGATGACCGGCGACCTGGCCCGGATCACGAAGCTTGAGAATGTCGAGACCATGACGACGGAAGGCTTTATCAAGGCGGTCCGGGAGAATCTCGATACGATGATGACGTTTGACGCGCTGATCCGCAAATCCATGAAGGCGGCAGGCAGATAAGAACAAAAATAAAGGCTGCGGAGAGCAATTATCTCCGCAGCTTTTTTGATGCTTACAGGTTTATTCTTTTAGCGAGAGCTCCTCCCAGAGATCG
>JAILID010000178.1 GCA_024695465.1 Lachnospiraceae bacterium
GAAAAGGAAATCAATAAGATTGTCAAGGAAATCAATGAACGTGAGATAGTTACGGCGAAAAAGGAAAATAGAATTCCCGCCAACTTTGAAAAGATGTATCCTCACGCAATCCGTCACACTTTTTGTAGTAGATGCTATCAAAAGGGGATTGATGTAAAGACTACACAGAAATTAATGGGGCATAGTTCTATCAGCATTACGCTTGATTACTATACACATTTGGGCGGTATGCAGTATTCCGATGCGGTTTCTAGGTTTGGTTTCATGGATGATTAAATACCCACATTTAAAAATGAATACCCACAACGTAAATTTTTAAACGCAAGCGAGGAAAAAACAAAACAAAATGCCAACTCTTAAAGTGGGTATGCCTGATTGACAAAATATTGTCAATGCTACCAATGTCTTGATAATTAAGCATTTAAATTTGCATATCAGACCAAAGGTAGCAAAACAGATGAAGGGCTGATCAGCCGGGAACGAAAGAGTATGATCAGGATCCGCTCGTGTTTGGCGGGTCCTGATTTCTTATTGCCTTTAATTTCTTCCTGTACTATAATATAGTAGTCTTTTTAGCAGACGGCAGCCCGCTTTTTATGCGGCTGATTCCAACAGATTCGTTTCAGCGGGGCTTCATCTTCAGCCGCGATAAACGCGCCTCGGGGATTTTGCGCGGGAGACGCTTCTCCGGTTTTATGGAACGAGTCCTGAAATCAAGGCTGGAATAAGGGTGTGAATGAGCATGGATAAAGTAAAAATACTGATCGTCGATGACGAAGCGAGAATGAGAAAACTGGTTAAAGACTTTCTGAGCAGGGAAGGCTACGACGTCCTGGAGGCGGAAAACGGGGAACAGGCGGTTGATCTCTTTTTTGAGAGCAAAGACATAGCCCTTGTCCTTCTGGACGTCATGATGCCCCGGATGGACGGATGGCAGGTCACCCGTGAGATCCGTCAATATTCCAAGGTGCCCATTATTATGCTGACGGCCCGGGGCGACGAGCGGGATGAGCTGCGGGGCTTCGAGCTGGGCGTGGACGAGTACATTGCCAAGCCGTTTTCCCCCAAGATCCTGGTAGCCAGGGTCAATGCGGTGCTTCGCCGGAGCGGCAAGGGCGGAGCGGAAGATATCCTGGAAGCCGGCGGGATTCAGATCGACAGGGCAGCCCATCAGGTCAGCGTGGATGGCGAGTATGTGGAGCTTTCCTTCAAGGAATTTGAACTCCTGACCTATTTCGTTGAAAATCAGGGGATCGCCCTTTCCCGGGAAAAGATCCTGAACGCAGTCTGGAACTATGACTATTACGGCGACGCCCGTACGATCGATACCCATGTCAAAAAGCTCAGGAGCAAGATGGGCGCCAAAGGCGAGATGATCAAGACGATCTGGGGCATGGGATATAAGTTCGACCCGAACGGCGCCTCGAAGGGATGAGCGATGAAGCAGTCGATTCGCTTTCAGATGTTTTCATTTTTCCTGTCCGCCATGATTCTATCCTTTGCCGTCATCGCGGCTGTAAACGGCCTCTTTCTTGAAAAGTTTTACCATTACCAGAAGGTGAAGACGCTGAAAGCCGCGTTCCTGGAACTCAACAAGCTCTTTTCGGAGGAGGACGATGAGACCTATGAGCGGCTGCTTCAGGTATCCGCGCAGAACACGATTGAAATCCTGATCGAAAATGAAGGGCTGGAAACGATCCTCTTTTCAACCAACCGGGAGACCAGGGATCTTTCCCTCCGCCTTTTCGGCTATTATACGGGTTTTTACCGGGAAACAATTGATGTCATCGAGAGTTCCGGTCTCTACACGCTTCAGGAGACTTCAGACCGGATGATGAATTCGGACTATCTGGAGATCTGGGGCCAGTTTGACAACGGCTACTGCTTTCTTATGAGGACGCCCCTCGAGGCGATCCACAATGCGGTTCGGATTTCCAATCTGTTTTATCTTTTTGCCGGACTTGGGGTGACTTTGCTGGCGTTGATTTTCATTTCCGTTTTTTCAAAAAAGCTTTCGGGCCCAATCGTCCAGCTTACGGAACTTTCCCAGCAGATGGCAGGTCTTGATTTTGAGGCGAGATATACAGGAAAAGCCGGAAATGAGATCGACCGTCTGGGTGAGAATTTCAACCGGATGTCTGAGGAGCTTGAGCATGCGATAGCGGACCTGAAAAACGCCAACAACGAGCTGAAGAGAGATATTGACGAGAAGGAACGCATCGATGAGATGCGCGTGGAATTCCTGAACAATGTCTCCCATGAGCTTAAGACCCCGATCGCCCTGATCCAGGGATACGCGGAGGGACTTAAGGACGATATCTGCGATGATAAGGAAAGCCGGGATTTCTATGTGGATGTGATTGTCGACGAGGCCGGCAAGATGAACAAGATGGTTCGTCAGCTGCTCTCTCTGAATCAGTTGGAGTTCGGAAAAAACCAGGTGCAGATGGAGCGTTTTGACCTGACCGCGCTTATAAGAGGCGTTGTGAACGGGATGAAGCTTGTCATCGAAGAGAAAGGGGCTGAGCTTTCCGTCAGCGCCAGGCCCTCGGTGTATGTGTGGGGGGATGAGTTTAAGATCGAAGAGGTAATCACCAATTTCCTGAGCAACGCCTTAAACCATTTGGGCGGCGCGCGCCGGATCGATATCCGGGTGACGGAAGAGGATGGGATCGTGAAAACCTCCGTGTTCAATACCGGGGAACCGATTCCGGAAGAATCCCTTCCGAGAATCTGGGACAAATTCTATAAGGTCGATAAGGCCCGGACCCGGGAGTACGGCGGCTCCGGCATCGGCCTTTCGATTGTTAAGGCCATTATGGAAGGCCACCATCAAACGTGCGGCGTTCAGAATTATGACAATGGGGTCGCTTTCTTCTTCACACTGGATTCCAGAGGACATTGATCGCTATGCTAACTTCCCGGGCGGGAAGAGAAACGGCGTAAGCCGGCAGGGGGGAAAATGACAGCAGTTATTGATTATGACGCAGGGAATGTAAAAAGCGTTGTGAAGGCTTTTCAGGCCTTGGGAGAAGAGGCGGAGCTGACGCGGGAACCCGGGAAGATTCTTTCCGCGGATCGCGTTGTGCTTCCGGGAGTCGGTAATTTCGGTGAGTCCATGGCCCGTCTTACTTCATATGGACTGGAGCCGGTCATACGGGAGGTCATCGGGAGGGAAATTCCCTTTCTCGGAATCTGCGTAGGACTGCAGCTTCTTTTTGAAGGAAGCGAGGAAAGTCCGGATGCGGCCGGACTCGGCGTATTTCGGGGCAGGTGCGTTCGCTTTTCGGATAAACCAGGGATGAAGATCCCGCAGATCGGCTGGAACAGCCTTTCCTTTAAGGGCGAAAGCCGTCTTTACAAGGGGATCGAGGAGGGAGCCTTCGTCTATTTTGTCCACTCCTATTACGCGCTGCCTGAAGAGCATATTACGACGGCTTCCTGCAGCTACGCGGATGAAGCCTGCGCGTCGGTTGAGCGGGGAAATGTGTTCGCGACGCAGTTCCATCCGGAAAAAAGCGGGAGAATCGGGCTTAAGCTGCTTGAGAATTTCATTTCCATAAGGTAAGAAAGGAGGGGGAAGATGCTGACCAAACGAATCATTCCCTGTCTCGACGTAAATCAGGGCAGAGTCGTAAAGGGCGTCAACTTTGTCGAACTCAAGGACGCCGGAGATCCGGTGGAGATCGCGAAGGCCTATGACGCGGAAGGGGCGGACGAACTCGTCTTTCTTGACATAACAGCCTCCTCGGAACAGCGGGATACGGTTGCGGACATGGTCGAGAGGGTTGGAAGCCAGGTCTTTATTCCCTTTACGGTCGGCGGGGGCATCCGGACGGTGGAGGATATGAATCGGATCCTCCGCGCCGGGGCGGACAAGGTATCCGTGAATTCCGCGGCGATTGATCATCCGGAACTCATCCGGGAAGGCGCGAAGAAATTTGGAAATCAGTGTATTGTCCTCGCCATTGACGCGAAGGCCCGGCCGGACGGTTCCGGCTGGACTGTCTACAAGCATGGGGGCCGGATCGATACCGGTCTTGACGCGGTAGAATGGGCCCGCCGCGGAGTGGAGCTCGGAGCTGGCGAGATCCTCCTTACGTCCATGGATGGAGACGGAACCAGAGCCGGATACGACCTCAGGCTCACCCGGGCTGTTTCGGATGCGGTGGGAGTTGCGGTCATTGCGTCCGGGGGAGCGGGGAGCCTTGAGCATTTCCATGAAGCTCTCACGGAAGGGGGAGCGGATGCGGTTCTCGCGGCCTCGCTTTTCCACTACAAGATGATGACGATCCGTGAGGTCAAAGAATATTTGAAAATGAAAGGCGTCCCGGTACGTCTTTGAAGGAGGCAGAAGCATGGCGATTACTGGCGAGTGGGAAAGAGCGCTTCATCCGGAGTTTAAAAAGCCTTATTACGCCCAGCTTTATAAGACGGTTCTGAACGCCTATCGGACGGAAACAGTCTATCCGCCCGGCGAGGATATTTTTAACGCCTTCCAATTTACGCCTCTTGAGCGCGTCAAGGTGGTTATCCTCGGCCAGGATCCCTATCATGAACCCGGCCAGGCGAACGGTCTTTGTTTCTCTGTTAGGAAGGGGATCCGCATACCGCCTTCTTTAGTCAATATTTATAAAGAACTCTCGGACGACCTCGGCTGTCCGAAGCCGGAAAGCGGCGATCTGACCGGCTGGGCCAGACAGGGCGTTCTTCTCCTGAACACCGTGCTTACGGTAAGGGCCCATGAAGCGAATTCTCATCGCGGGATCGGCTGGGAGGAATTTACGGATGCGGCAATACGGATCCTGGCGGACCTTGACCGGCCCCTGGTGTTTATCCTCTGGGGAGGTTCGGCGAGAAAAAAGAAAGCTCTGATCCATAATCCCGCCCATCTGGTTATTGAATCGCCTCATCCGAGTCCGCTTTCCGCTTCCGGCGGCTTTTTTGGAAGCCGACCGTTCTCGCGGACAAATGCATTTCTAACGGAAAACGGGCTCGATCCTGTTGATTGGGCTGCTGCCAGCGATAAGGAGTGAAGAAGCGTCATGGCTAAAAAGAACAGCAATGTAGTGCGGGAAGCAGCCTTCCTCATGGCCGCCCAGATGATCTGCAGCGTGATCGGGCTTATTTACCGCAGTCCGATGCATCTTATAATCGGGGACATAGGCGACGGCTATTATCAATATGCATACGAATGGTACGCCATCATACTTCTGCTCTCCTCTTACAGCATTCCTTCGGCCCTGTCGAAGGTGATGGCGGATCGGCTGGCGAAGCATCAGTATCGGAACGCCCAGAAGGTCTTCTACGCATCAATCGCCTATGTGCTCGTAGTGGGCGGGATCGGGGCCCTGGCGGCTTTCTTCGGCGCGCCTTTCTTTCTCTCCAGGCAGCCGGACGCGGTGCTTGCGCTTCGGATCCTTGCGCCGACGATTGTCCTGGCCGGGCTTCTGGGCTGTCTGCGCGGTTACTTTCAGGCCTATAATACGATGGGGCCGACAGGCGTTTCAAGAATTGCCGAACAGATCATGAACGCTTTCATATCGGTATTTGCCGCATGGATCTTTACCCGTCCTTTTGCGGGAAATGAAAGCCTTGTCGGCAAACTCGGCGCGGCCGGCGGAACGTTGGGAACCGGCGCCGGCGTCCTGGCCGGCATTCTCTACATGCTCTATGTCTATTCCGCCCGGAAAAAAAGAATCGATCGGAATCTTCGGATGGAGAGAGGGAGAAAGACGGAGAGCTACCGCAAGGTATTCAAAGTCATCATCCTTATGGTGACGCCGATCATCTTCGCGACAGGCATCTATAACTGTACGGCAATCATCGATCAGAGTATCTTCACCTGGATCATGGACAAAAAAGGCGTGGATCCCCGGGAGGTTACCCGCCAGTACGCCCTTTTCTCCTACCGGGTCAAACCGATCCTGAATATTCCCATATCCCTGTCCTCGGCGACTTCTACGGCGCTGATCCCGGCGGTGGCAACCGCCATCTCGAAGAAAAGAGCAGAAGAGGCGACAAAAAAAATCAATGAATGCATACAGCTTTCCATGTTTCTGGCGGTTCCGGCCGCAATCGGGTTGATTATTCTTTCCTACCCGGTGATATTCATCATGTACCCGACCGGCGATATCAAGTCGGCTGCGGTCCTGCTCTCGCTCGGAGCGGTTTCGGTTATTTTTTACAGTTTGTCTACCGTGACGAACGGCGTTCTACAGGGGCTGGGACATCCGGGAGAGCCGGTCCGCAACGCGGCTTTTGCTCTGGGAATCAATATTCTTTCCGCGGTCATTCTGCTAACCTTCACCGATCTGGGCGTTTACGGGATCCTGATCGCGACGGTGCTCTACGCCTTTGCGGTTATGTTTTTGAACGCCCGCTCCCTGAAGAAATATTTCCATTACAAGCACGATATGAAGCGCATCTTCTTCCAGCCGCTTCGAGCCGCGCTTGTCATGGGCGGGCTTATCGGGATCCTCTACTGGGTTCCGGCCTTTCTCTTCCCGAAGGCGCTTGGAAACTATATCGTCAACGCGGTTCTTACGCTGGCTGTGGTGGCATGCGGCATCCTGGTCTATATAGTCCTTTATACGACTTCGACCCGGATGACAAATGCGGAAATCAGGAAGCTTCCCTTCGGGAGCAAAATATTCAGGCTGCTGAAAATGCTGAGAGTTCGCTGAGCCCGCCCGGCGCAAACACATGGACAACCATTATCATAAAGAATAGGAGATGAAAAAATTGAGTGAAAAAAAAATGATGCTCGGAAATGAAGCCATCGCGCGCGGTATCTACGAAGCCGGCGTCAAGGTGGCCTCCGCCTATCCGGGCACCCCCAGCACGGAAATCAGCGAAAACCTGGTCCAGTACAAGGATTCCCTCTACTGCGAGTGGGCTCCGAACGAGAAAGTCGCGGCGGAAGTTGCCTTCGGCGCTTCGGTGGCGGGCGTTCGTTCCTTTGCCTGCATGAAGATGGTCGGCTACAACGTGGCGGCGGACCCGGTCTATTCGGCAGCGTATGCCGGCGTCGGCCGCGGCATGGTCCTCTGCGTCGCGGACGACCCGGGCCTCTACAGCTCCCAGAACGAGCAGGACACCCGCATGGTCAGCCGTGCGGCCCAGATCCCGGTCCTCGAGCCGTCGGATTCCCAGGAGGCCAAGGATTTCACG
>JAILID010000008.1 GCA_024695465.1 Lachnospiraceae bacterium
ATAGCTTTACCTTGTTCTAATAACACATTAGGATCCGTATTATATTTTCGATTATTCATATATGCTTCACCTCCAGTGGAAGTATAGCATATATAATTCTTTATTTCAAAGTAAAGTTATTAATGTCGTCCACTATAAATTCTCAATTCGGCTCCCGGACTGCTATTCCTTTTTGCCGGCACCTGGCAGTTTGGCGAAAATTCTTTTTGAACTCCTGTTCGATAAAAATAAAATGGCGGGCCTTTTCTTTCTCCCCTTCCTGATTCTCGCAAAAGCCTTTTTATCCGGATGGACGCCCGGATTCGCTGCGATGTTCTCTTTATAAGGATCGCGGAGCGGGAGCAGAATATCCGCATCCGCTCAAGTAAGATTCCGGCATTCGTCGCCAAACTGCTTATCCAGATCCAGGATAACGACGTTAAACCATCTTCTGCCGTCGGAATCGGCCGTGACGTAGGCCGCGTCATAGACCCATTTCTTCCGGCCTCCTTTCGTGAGAATACGGTACTTGCACATGTCCCATTCCCCGTTTTCACCGATCTGAGCATTGATTTCTCCCAGTACGCGCTCTCGGTCCTCCTCACAGACCATGGTGGAGAAGCGGTTGTCGTAGAACTGAGCATATTCCTCCCGGCTGCAGTCCAGAAGCTCCAGAAGCCCCTCGCTGATATAAGTCACTTCCTCCTTCTCGTCACAGGAATAGCGCATGAATCCGCCCGGCATCGCCTTCATGATTGCCGCCTGCTGGGCGTTCTTTTCATAATATTCGCTTACGTCATTCAGCGCGGCGTAGCCCGTCTTCCGGCCGTCCTCGTCTTTGATTAACATGTCGAACTGCAGCCAGATGCCGCTCCCATCGCTCCGACTCATCTGCTTTTCAAAGAAATGAATACCGCGGCTTGTATCCTTAAGAAGCTCCCGAACCATTTCAGGCGTAATTCCAAGTTTCAGGCTGTTTTTCATTTCCCCGGAACGATAATCCTCTGCCTTAAGTCCGAATATCTCATAGACCCGGCCGCTGATGTAGCGATAGCTGATCTTTCCGTCCTCATCGAATTCAAAGGTGAGAATACCCGCCGGCACATTTCTGAAAATGGTCTCCAACTCTTTTTTGAGCCTCTCCATCTTCCAACGCGAAGTCGTATCCATGAGCGTAAAATAAATCACTGCGCTTCTGTCTCTGGTCGAAATCACGCGCATGCGCACATCGAGCCAGCAGGGCTCCTGCCCGGGAAAGAAAGGCTCGATCCTGATCTCGCAGCCTGTCTCCTCCTGCTCCGCAAGCGCCCGGTCCATGGCTTCCCTAAGCACCGACTGCTGATCCGGCGCAAGACGCTTCAGCAGATCCCTCCTGAAAAGATCGATTTCTTCATGCCTGTCCCGCGATAATTTCACCAGTTGGTCATTGACCCGAAGCAGCTCAAGGCTGCCGTCATGATAATCCGCGATCATGGCGTTGCCGGTAAAGCTGTTGAACACCAGGGTCGTCTGCGCCGATGAATCCATGAAATCCAGCGAACCTTTCAGATAATTCCGAACCGGATGTTTCTCCCGAAGCGCAATATCCTTCTTCGCAAGGAGCTCCCTGTACTCTTCCTCCCGCATCGGTTTGTAAAAATAGTAACCCTGCAGATGGACGCAGCCCATACTCTTCAGAAAGTCGGCCTGCTCCTTCGTCTCCACGCCTTCCGCAATCGTCCCAATATCCAGCCAGTCGGCCATGCGGATCATGGCGCTGATGATCCGCCCGCTCCGGTCGCTGTTCTCGCTGTGCTCCAGGAACTTCATATCCAGCTTTAAGGTATTGACTTTCATATCCTTGAGAACATTCAAGGAAGAGTATCCGCTTCCGAAGTCATCAATTTCAACGGTGAAGCCCTTGCTCTTTAAGGTCTCCACGATCCGGTTCATCTTTTCCGGGGAGGCCATGTAGACGGATTCCGTGATTTCCAGGTGAAGGAGAGATGGATCCAGCGAGTATTTGTCTGTCAGGGAAGTGATTGACCGGACCAGATCATCAGAATAGATATCCCTTCTGGAAATATTAACGGAAACAGGGCAGGGTTCCCTCCCGCTGTCGATCCAGCTCCGCAAAAAAGCGCAGACCCGATCCCAGATATAGTGATCCAGTTTTGTGATAAAGCCGTTCTTTTCAAACAAGGGTATGAATTTGATTGGGGGGATAATCCCGTTTTCCGGATGGATCCAGCGGACCAATGCCTCCGCGCCGGAGATGGTTCCGGTTTTATAATTGATCTGCGGCTGATACCAGACCTGAAACTGGCCGGATGCCAGCGCGCTTTCCATCTCCCCGGCCAGGCGGTTCTCTTCCACGATTGAGTCCCTCATGCCGGGTTCGTACCAGACCGTGCGTTCCTGATACTGGCCCTTGATCGTCCGCAGCGCGATAAGCGCATGGTCGCAGAGGCTTTCCACCGCCTCCTCAGGATCCGTAACCGCGCACATCCCCATATGAAAGCTGAGGCTTTCACCGCCGTTTAATTCATTCAGCATCCCTTCGATTGCCTGATAGATCTCTTTAACCGCCGTTTCCGTTTTTTCGGCAAGCAGCACGAAATGATCGGAGCTTAGATGTCCGAATACCAGCCCCTGTCTGATCTTCTTCGGGCTGTTCTGCCCGATGCCCTTAAGGAGCAGGTCTCCATTCTGGTAGCCGTTAAGGTCGTTATAGAGCTTAAATTCATCCAGGTCCCATTGGATGACCATAAATTGTTTTCCCGGCCGGGCAGAGATGACTTTTTTTGCATGCCTGCTGAAACCGTTCAGGTTATACATGCCGGTCTTGACTTCTGTGTCGCTTGCGTCCGTCACGGCCGCGTCCATCATCCTGCCCTGAGCGCCGACGAGTTCCATCATGAGGAGCATAGCAACGTAGACATAGATGCTTCCGAAGAATAGAACCAGAGCCAGCATCAGGCTCGTCGCGCGGAAAAGCGCGGCGATATATCCGATCAGGAAAAAAGTGAGCAGGATGAAGCCGGAGGTCCGCCATCTGAGCAGTTTTTGATTTCCGTCCAGGATCTTTCCGGAGGCTTTCATAAAGTTCCGGTAGCGGACAATATTAAACACCATAAGACAAGCCCCAATAAGGATCAGCAGGCTGTTGACCGAAATTTTCAAAGGTTTCCTCCATGTTCTTTCAGAAAAGGGTGCGTACGCGCGGCGGTGGGCTGCGGACGGCATCCATTTATCGCTAAGCGGATTCCGATTGCCCGCTTAGACAAGTGTTGCACGGAAATGCGCAGGTATTCTTTTGCGCTCCTATTATTCGGTATAACTGAAAACCTTCTGCTTGTCAACAATTATCCTTCGGGATGGCACTCCGGAACCTGGGTGCGGGGCTTGTCATCCGCAGCAGTTCCCTAACCTTAAAAGCTGACGCATGGGAAGAATAATAATTCAATCTGCCGCGGCCTAAGCCGCGGCAGAACTCGTCTTTATGAGAACAGCACGTTATTCACGACGCCTTCCAGATATTCCTGCGCTCCGGAACCCGGATTTGCCGGAGCCTTAAGCTCAGCCGCGCGGTCGGCAAGCTCCGTAAGAGTCGTCTCATGAGCCCGGATTTTCCGGCCCAGCTCGGAATCAAAGCTTGCGTACTTTCTCGCGACAAACTCGTCAAGACGTCCGTCCTCAATCATCTCCGCAGCCTTGATGAGGCCGAGGGCAAAAGTATCCATCCCCAGAATGAACGCATGGAACATGTCTTCATAGGTGTTGGAGGGGCGGCGGTTCTTGGAGTCGAAGTTAAAGCCTCCGGTCAATCCTCCTGCCTTCAGAATCTCGTACATCGCCATCGTCGCGTCGTAAACATTGCAGGGGAACTCATCGGTATCCCAACCAAGAAGCGGATCGCCCTGATTGGCGTCGACAGACCCCAGCATTCCATTGATAGCGGAAACACGAAGCTCATGCTGGAAAGTATGCTGGGCAAGCGTCGCATGGTTGGCTTCTATATTCATCTTGAAATCCTTATCCAGACCATACTGACGAAGGAAGCCGATTGCGGTTGCCGCGTCAAAATCATACTGATGCTTCATCGGCTCCTTCGGCTTCGGCTCGATGTAGAAATCTCCGGTGAAGCCAATGCCGCGGCCGTATTCTACCGCCATATGCATGAGGGAGGCAATATTCTCCTGCTCAAACTTGACGTCTGTATTCAGAAGTGTCTCGTAGCCTTCGCGCCCGCCCCAGAAGACGTAGCCGCGGCCGCCAAGCTTGACAGTCAGTTCAAGAGCTTTCTTGATCTGAGCCGCCGCAAAGCAGTACACATCGACGGAATTCGTGGAACCGGCCCCGTTCATGAAACGAGGATTGCCAAACATATTGGCGGTACCCCACAAGCATTTGATATTCGTTCCCCGGGTCTTCTCCAGAATATAATCCGAGATCTCGTCCAGACGGCGGTTAGTCTCATTGATATCGGTCACGCATTCCGGAACCAGATCCACATCATGGAAGCAGTAATACTCGATGCCCAGCTTCTGCATGAACTCAATTCCGGCATCGACCTTGGCCTTCGCATGCTCCATCGTTCCCGGAATCGCTCCGAAAGACTTATCGGCGGTACCCACGCCGAACATATCCTGGCCGTTGGCGCAGAGGTTGTGCCACCAGGCCATCGCAAACGGAAGATGCTCCTTCATCGTCCTGCCCATAATGACGCGATCCGCATCATAGTACTTGAAAGCAAACGGATTCTTACTGTTCTTACCTTCAAACTCGATTTTGGGAATGTTCGCAAAGATTTCCATGATTTAATCTCCTCCTTAATAATATCGGCCTCAGCCTTAATCTCTATATGAGACTTGTAACGTTTCTGATGTTACGATAACATGGAAAACGCCGAATTTCCATGTCAAATCCCGCATTTTTATTAGACAATTTTGCTTTGATCCTCCATTTTCTTTTCTCAGCTAAGACCAATCGCCCATATTTAAGAGGATCTGAATCAGGCTGAGATTAATGACTGTATTTGAGCCCGCACCGTCCATAATACAGCTTTATTCCTTCCTTGACCCGGATCTAACCGCCATCCTTCACTATATTTAAGACCGCACACCCTGAAATACAGTATATTTCTCGAATCGGCTCGCGAATATTACTGTATTCAAAGCCGCGCCGCCTGTAATACAGTAAAACCCTGCCCCTGCTCCGTTCGAAACTGCATGATGTCATCTGACTCTGATCCGAAAGCCCATTTTTATCTCGCAAAGCGAAACCTGAACCTGCAGCCGCATGCCGGCCTCCGCGCACAGAGAACCCTTGTATTTTATAAGGATTTGTGTAAAATAAAAGACGGAGGACGCCATGAGTGAAATAGAAATAATCCGATACACGGGCATCCGCGGAATCAAGATATTCTTCAATACGGTATACCGCCGAACGCCCCATCAGCACCGGGAAATGGAACTAATCCTGGTTTTGAAAAATGAAATGAACATCGAATCCGAACACGGTCTCTTTAGCGCCGGTCCGGGCAGCCTGGTTGTCTTTAATCCCGGTGAAATCCACCGGCTAAATAGCAGCGAAGGCTGTACTTTCCTTTGCATGCAAATCCGCCCGAATATCTTTCCGGGCTGCGGCACGGAAAATCTATTCTTCGACGCCCAATTCTCCTTCGAGGAATTAAAGCCTGAAGAACAGACGGTCCTCCGACACTTGCTGCTTACGATCACCGAAGCCTATTTCTGCCAGGAGGAGGGCTTTGAACTCTTCTGCCACGCCTCTGCCGGACTTTTGATCCATAAGCTTCTGACGTTCCTTCCCCATCACTTTCTGACAGCGGAGGAGCGGGAGGCCCGGCTTATCCGCAGCGAACGAATGCACCGGCTGTTTTCATTTGTCGAAAAGAATTATATGCATAAGATCCGGCTCTCGGATTTTGCCAAAGAAGAATGCATGTCCATGAACTACCTGTCGCACTTTGTCCGGGATACCATCGGAATGACCTTTCAGGAATATGTTGCCGAAGTACGTCTGAGCGCAGCCTGCAGGATGATTCTGGAAAGCCCCAAAGACCGCCTGATCGATATCTGCTACGCCGCCGGCTTCTCGGATTACCGCTATTTCTGCGCCGCCTTTAAGAAAAAGCTGAAGATGACGCCGGATCTCTATCGGCAGACAAGAGGCTACGAGACAGGGGAAGCAGCAGGAAGCAGAAGCCGTCACTCGGAGGAGGAAATCCACGGAATTGCCGAGAGCGAAGCTTATCTGTCCCTGCTCCGCAAACTTGTCTAATAAAAATCTGCTGCCTGTCAAGGATAAAAACGCGCTTTCATGCTAAACTCCGCGTAATGAAACAGACAAAAGCCGGCCCCGGCATATTCGTCTTCTGTGAAAGGAGTAAACAAATGTATTGCATCGGAATTGATCTCGGAACCTCTGCGGTAAAACTCTTGTTGGTGGACACAGAAGGTGTCGTAAGAAATGAAATAACCCGCGAATACCCGCTCTTCTTCCCGCATCCGGGCTGGAGCGAACAGAATCCGGAAGACTGGTGGTCCGCGTTATGCAGCGGACTCCCGGAACTGGTCGGGAATATAAATGAGAAAGAGATCCTCGGCATCGGACTCGGAGGACAGATGCACGGACTTGTTGCCCTTGATGAACATGACGAGGTAATCCGTCCGGCGATCCTCTGGAACGATGGACGGACTTTCGCGGAAGTTGATTATCTAAATGAAGAAATCGGCCGAAGCAAGCTTTCCGCCTTTACCGGCAACATTGCCTTCGCCGGCTTCACGGCTCCGAAGCTCCTGTGGATGAGAAACAATGAGCCGGAGCTCTTCGCAAAGATCCAAAAGATCATGCTCCCGAAAGACTACCTGGTCTACAAAATGACCGGCGTACACGCAAGCGACTACTCCGACGCCTCCGGCACGCTCCTGCTGGACGTGGAACACAAGTGCTGGAGCGCGCCCATGTGCGGGATCTGCGGCGTGAAAGAGGAACAGCTCCCGAAACTCTTCGAGAGCTGGGAGACGGTCGGAACACTCACGAAGGAAGCCTCAGAAGCGCTCAGTCTTCCGCAAAGCGTCCGGGTAAGCGCCGGGGCGGGGGACAACGCGGCGGCCGCGATCGGTACCGGCACGGTCGGCGAAGATGAAAACGGGGGACGCTGCAACATCTCTCTGGGAACCTCCGGCACAATCTTCATCAGCTCCGGAAAATTCGGGGTGGATGAAAACAACAGCCTGCACGCCTTCGCGCATGCAGACGGAGGCTGGCACCTCATGGGCTGCATGCTCTCGGCAGCTTCCTGCAACAAATGGTGGCAGGATACAATTCTTCGGGATACGGATTATGCCGGCAGTCAGGCGGAAATAAGACCGGAGATGCTGGGCAGGAACCATGTCTATTTTCTTCCCTATCTCATGGGAGAGCGAAGCCCGATCAATGACACGAACGCCCGCGGCACTTTCGTCGGCATGACGATGGATACCAGCCGGGCGGACATGACCCAGGCTATGCTGGAAGGCGTTGCCTTTGCGATTCGCGATTCTTTCGAGGCCGCAAAGAATATCGGCGTGAATGTCAGCCGCTCGATGCTCTGCGGCGGCGGCTCCAAATCCCCGCTCTGGAGGACGATTTTCGCAAATGTCCTCGGGATCCCGCTCGATCTGCCGGTCACCGAGCAGGGTCCGGGTTACGGCGGAGCCGTGCTCGCGATGGTTGGCTGCGGCGTTTATCCGGATGTGGAAACCGCGGTGAAAAAACTGGTGCGTGTGAAAGAAACTGTCCTGCCGGATCCGGCGCTTTCGGCAGCCTATGAAGAAAGATACGCGAATTTCCGGAAGCTTTATCCGGCACTAAAGACGGTCTTCGCCGGGCTTCAGGATTGAACTGACCTGCAGCAGGAAAAAATGACTGTATTCTGAGCCACCTGGCCCGGAATACAGTAAAAATGAGGCCGAAAGACGCCCTGGACAGGGGATAACAACTGTATTATGGACCCTCAGGCCCAAAATACAGTAAAAACGAAACCGGAAAGCTCATAGAAAACGGACATGGCGCGCCATGTCCGTTTTCTATGAAAAAGATAGTCGGCTATTCCGGTCGGGATAAAACACATCCGGCACCGGACGTCAGCCCCTGTCAGTCATTCTCTGCATTCTCAGCCGATGAGCGCCAGCGCCGCGTCGTTGACGTTGGTGCCGGTCGGGCCGGTCATGATAAGGCCGTCAATCTTAGCGAGCGCATGGTAGGCGTCGTTGTCCTTCAAGACCTCGAAGACATCAAGCCCCTCCGCGGCAAGGGCCGCCAGGCTGTCCCCGTCCACATAGCCGCCGGCCGCGTCCGTCGGGCCATCCGTCCCGTCGGAGCCAAAAGAGAAAACTGCCGCGTTGAGGCCGGCGATGCCCGGCGCCGCCGCAAGCGCAAGCTCCTGATTGCGTCCGCCGAGACCCTTGCCGGTCAGATGAACGACCGTCTCGCCGCCGGCGATGAAAGCAAGCTTCTTGCCGTCACCCGCATGGGATTTAATGATGGACGCAAGGAAGGAACCGGCCTCCCGGGCCTCGCAGGTCAGCTGGTCAGTCAGCATGACCGGCTCATAGCCAAGCTCTTTGCATTTGGCCGCAGCTGCCGCGCAGAGCTCTCGGACGCTGCCATTGATCTGAGTCGTCACGTTGTCAAGCTCCTTCGGAGTCTCCTCGTGAAGAAGAGCTTCCGCCTCGGCGCTCAGCTTAAGATCGTATTTTTTCGCGATTGCCAGCGCATCCGCGCAGGTGGAGGAATCCGGATAAGCCGGACCGGAAGCGATCATGTCGAGCGGATCGCCTAAGATATCGGAAAGGACGATAGAGAAGACCCGGGCCGGAGCGCATTTTTCCGCGAATTTGCCGCCCTTGACGCCGGAGAGACGCTTGCGGATCGTATTCATCTCCGTGATGTCCGCGCCGGAAGCCAGAAGCTGCCTTGTCACGTCCTGAAGTTCTTCACCCGGGATGAGCGGAAGCTCGAAAAGGGCGGAACCGCCGCCGGAGAGCAGGAAGAGGACCGTATCCTTTTGGGTCAGACCGCTCACAAGCTCAACCGCCTTCTTCGTGGCGGCGAAGCTGTTGCCGTCCGGAACCGGGTGGCCGGCTTCACAACACTCAACTCCGGCAATCGGGGCCTTCACGTGATCGTACTTGGTCACGACAATCCCGGCGTCCACGGAGCCCAGGACATCCACAGCGGCCTTCGCCATCTGCCAGGCCGCCTTGCCGGCCGCGACGAGGATGGTCCTCCCTCCCTTTGCGGGCTTGTAATCGGCAAGCGCGCGGGCTACCGCCTCGTCCGGGAGCACGGCGGCGAGGGATGCGTTTACGATGGCTGTCATGTCATTTTTTAAAGACTGGTTCATGGGTGACCTCCTTTATGTGATTGCAAACGGTTTTCATTTGTCTTAAGTATACAGGAAGACCGCATTTTTATGAATGTGCGGGGCAGAGAATTTTATCCTTCTTTTTGTGATGATAACACAAAAAATATTGAAAATGAAGACATTTTCAGTTCATGAGAACAAAATCAGCCCTTTTTCCGCTTCATATAGTAGTAGAACTCCTCCACGAAGGAGCGGTCTGCGGCGGAGACGATCGGATCGAGTCCCAGGATCTCCTTCAGCTTGTTGTAGCGGTAGAAGAGGGTATTTTTGTGGATGTAGAGCTTGTCGGCGGCGTCCTTGAAATTGTAGTTGGCCGCGATCAGCTCTCCGAAGGTTGTGAGAAAGAGCTCGTGCTGCTCAGCCGGCAGCTTCTGCTCGTAGATCGCGAAGATGTGGGCCATCTCCCCGAAAGGCGTGATCGCGTGCAGGTACTCCCCGATGTGATCGTAGAAATAGGCCGCCGAGGAGTCCGTCCGCACGTTCCGCTCCGCCCAGCGGCAGTGCCGGTAGGCGTAGATGTAATCTGCGTACCGCCTCTGGAAACTGCCGATAAAGAAGCGGGCGGGCTCGCCCCGCTCCCGCAGATATTTTAAGACCGGGGCCAGGTACTCGCCGAGGATGTATTTGTAGTCCCCGAAGAGGTCGCGGCAGTCGTCCGGCATGGATTTGAAAATGAGAACATGGAACCTGTCCGGCGCAATACTGAAATCCCGGCCGGTGTGCCAGGGACTTTTGCGGACGAGGGAGAGGAGTTCTCCGGTGTCTTCATTTTCCACCCTGATGAGGACCGGGATGCGGATCATCTCCTCGGGGTAGCCGAGCTCTCTCGCCATACTCTTGAGATCCTCCGGGTCGGTGCCCTCCACCTCGGTCAGAAGGTGGATGAAGTTAGCCTTGCGGTTCTCGCGGAGACGGACCATCTCCTGCTGCTTCTCGTACTTCAGCATGGTTTCGATGGCCATTTTCACGATGAGGGCGACCGGGCGGATCTCCTCGGGGTCGCCGGTCACGCCGACGACGCCCTCGCGCTGCCCGTCGGCCATGATGACCATATTGATGCCGGGCTTAACGTTCGTGAGACCTGTGAGGGCGGTCGTGTCGATGATGTCCTCGGTGCCGGTGACGATCCGGTGGGCGATCTCGTGGTACTGGCCGACGCGCCTCGGATCGATGCTGGCGATGATGATGCCGTCCTCATCCATGATGTTGACGTTGTAGTCCGTGTATTTTGTCACCTGTTCGATGAATTTCTGGGCAAGGTCCTGGCTGATCATCGCATCCTCCCTGGATTTTCATTTTTTTCAGTATAGCATGAAAAAACGGCTGCCGCCATGGAAAGCGGCAGCCTTAAAGTTTTTTAATGGATGAACAGTGTGAGGATAAAAATCTCGATGATCGCTGCGAGGCCCATGACGAGCGTGTTCATGGTCTGGGTCTTGTAGCCGCGGTCCGGGGACATCGCGCCGAAGTTCGTGACGACCCAGAAGAAGGAGTCGTTCGCGTGGGAGACCGTCATCGCGCCGGC
>JAILID010000021.1 GCA_024695465.1 Lachnospiraceae bacterium
TCCACGGCTTGCAGGCCGGAATGCTTGCATTCCGGACAAAAACCGCGGATTTATGAGGGGCGGGCAAGACGCGAAGCGTCTCTGACCGCCCTCATGAAGCGGCCGCCTGCGGCCGCGAATGGGGGTACTGAACAGCTACCAAAAAATGAGGTTATCCGTTTCCCCGTTTCCTCTGCCGGCTCCCTGACTCTTTACGCGGCGGATCCCCTGTCAGACATCGACTTTTACGCCGGCCTCGCTCTCCGCTTCCGCGCGGAAATCCTCCAGTTTCACGGGACTGATCTCCGGCAGTTCTTCCCGGGAGGAGATGCCGAAGCGGCGCAGGAATTCCTCCGTTGTCCCGAAAAGGATCGGCCGGCCCGGAAGCGCGGCCCTCCCCAGCTCCCGGACAAGCCTGTATTCGATCAGCCGGTTCACCGCGTGATCCGAATTGACCCCCCGGATCCTCTCGATTTCGGGCTTGGTCACCGGCTGCTTATAGGCGATCACGGAAAGCGTCTCGAGAAGCGCCTCCGTCAGAACCGGCTTTTTGGGCTGCGCCGCGAAACGGGTCAGTAAATCGTACAGTTCAGGATCCGTCGTCATCTGGAAGGAGTCCTCCAGGACAAGGATTCGGATCCCCCGCCCTTCCTCTTCGCAGCGCTCCTTAAGACGCAAAGCAGCTTTCCGGACCGTCTCAACCGGCTCCATGAGCGCTTTGGCCATTTCCTGCGCGCCGACCGCCTTCCCGGTCATAAAGAGGATGGCCTCTACCGCAGCCTCCAGCTTGCTCGCTTTCATTTTGTCAGGTTCCTCCGAAATCATTTTCAAGGTCAATTGCCGAAAGATCGGCTCCTTCAACGGCCGCGATGATGATGTCACCCGCAATTTCCTCCTGAACAGCTTCAATAATGCCGTATTTCATAAGTTCAAGGACAGCCAGAAAGGTCACGATCACATAGACGCGTCCCCTCTCGCCTTCCAACAGTTCGGAAAATGAAAACCGCCTGCGCTCCGCAGCGTATTCCGCTACATAGACAAGCTTGTCCTCCAGTTTTACTTCCTCCTTAGGGATCGTGCCGAACCGGCTTCTGACCGGATCGATCCGGTTCACCTGGCGGCGGAGCACCGCGTCGAATACCCTGTGGAGCTTCCTGAGGGTCAGATCCCCCAGGAAATCATTGAGGTCTACCGGCGGGCGGAAGCTTTTCATTTCCGGAGGCGTGGTATCATCCTTGTAAAAGCTCTGTCCCGCAAGCTCCATCCGGTCTCTCAACTCGCCGGACATATACTTGTACGTTTTATACTCCAGAAGCTGCTCCACCAGCTCGCCTCTGGGATCGATTTCCTCTCCCTCCTCATCGACTTCGGCCGGCAGGAGCATCCGGCACTTTATGGAGATCAGCTCGGCGGCCATCACCATAAACTCCGACATGACGCCCAGATCCTCCCTCTCCATTTTCCGGACAAATTCCAGATACTGGTCGGTGATCTCGATGATCGGGATATCGAAAATATTGATCTTATTCTTTTCAATCAGGTGGAGCAGAAGATCCAGCGGTCCGTCGAAAACAGGCAGTTCAACAGTAATTTCCATAAATGATCTCCTCAGGAAACCGGTATGAGGCGAATGACGACCAGCTCGCGGGGATCGAAGATTCTGAGCGGGATCGCGTGATCCCCGAGGCCGGCGGAAACAACCGCGTGGCGTCCGTTTCTCTCAAAATGTCCCACCCCGTACTTCGGAAGAAAGTAGCCGTAAGGGGAAAGCAGGGCCCGGCCGGAAAAGGGCAGGCGGACAAGACCGCCGTGATAGTGGCCGGAAACCGCCAGATCCGCTCCCCAGTCGAGATATTCCTCCGTAAATTCCGGATTGTGGGCGATCAGGATATTCAGGTTATCCTTCATCGGAAGGCCCAGGTTTTTAGTGAGATTGGATATCCGTATGCGGGGCCTTCGGAATTTTCTGTAAAGGCGGAGCGGAAGATCGGCCCCGTAAAGCGCGATCTTCGTCCCTTTAATCGTCAGGGCGGCCGATCGATTGTTGACGACCTGCACCCCGCTTTTTTCGAGCGCGCTTATCCAGCTGCTGTAGGCGTGAACCTTTGCGCTTTCAACAGCCTTAAGCCTGCGTTCATGATTGCCGTTGGCGCAGAAAGTCGGAGCGATGCCGGGCAGGGACTGCATAAAATGAAGACCGGCTTCCCGGTCGTAAAGCGCGTTTCCGATCAGCATATCCCCCGCCGCGAGAATCAGATCCGGCTTTTCCTCTTTACAGGCGGCAAGAAGGCCTTTGTTGTTCCGGCCGTAATCCGCGTTGTGCAGATCCGTAACCAGGACGGCCGTAAGCTTTTCCTTCACTTTCGGAGATTTGATTACATACCTTGTTATTACATATTTCATCATCACCTCAACCGGCCCGCCGCCGGCACATGAAAAGAAGTCCGCCGCAGGCTGCGGCGGACTCTCATCAGCTTAATTGTATTTTCTCTTACGGGCAGCCTCAGACTTCTTCTTGCGGCGAACAGACGGTTTCTCGTAATGCTCGCGCTTACGGATCTCCTGCTGAATGCCAGCCTTCGCGCAGCTCCGCTTAAATCTTCTAAGCGCACTGTCAAGCGACTCGTTCTCTTTAACGATAATTCCTGCCATAGACTTGTTTTTCACCTCCCCCTTCAACCACTGGGGCCATAAAGTCGGCTGCCGGCCGCAGCCGCGGATGCAGGAAACATAGAGATGAATCCCACGTCTTGTTATTATAACGGTTTTCGGACGAAACGTCAATTCTTATTTAGCTTTGGGAAGAAAATTTTCTCAGCCGATCTGGCCAAGAAGCGCTTCCTTCGCCTTCGCGAGGGCCTCCCGGATCTTCCCGGCGTCCCGGCCCCCGGCCTGGGCCATATTCGGACGGCCGCCTCCGCCTCCGCCGACGACTTTCGCGGCTTCGCGGACCAGATTGCCGGCGTGCGCGCCCTTCTTCACAGCTCCGTCCGACGCCATCACCAGCAGGTTAACCTTGCCGGCCGTCTCCGAGGCGAGAACGATCACGTACTCTTCAAGGGTCTCCTTAAGCGAATCGCCCAGTTCCCTGAGTCCGTTCACATCCACGTCCTTCATGGACCTCGCGATGAAGGGGACGCCTCCCACCTTCTCCGCTTCGGCCGCGGCGTTTCCAAGCGATTCCCGGGCCGCTTTCGACTTCATGGATTCGATCTCGCTCTTCAAGGACTTGAGCTCGGCTTCCAGCTTTCTCGCATGGTCAGCCGCATCCTTCGGGCTGCTCTTAAGGATTCCCGCCAGCTCGTTCAGGGTCTCTTCCACCTCCCGGTAATAGGCAAAGACGCCGTTTCCTGTCAGGGCTTCGATCCGGCGGACCCCGGCGGCCACGCCCGACTCTCCCAGGATTTTAAAGGCCTGGATCTGGGCGGTGCTTGAGACATGGGTGCCTCCGCACAGTTCTTTCGAGAAATCGCCCATGGAAACCACGCGGACCTTCTCACCGTACTTCTCATCGAAAAGGGCCATAGCTCCGGTCTTCCGCGCCTCTTCGATCGACATGACGTCCGTGCGGACGGGAAGGCCCTTCCGGATCTCCTCGTTGACAATATCCTCGACCCTGGCAATCTCTTCTTTCGTCATCGGCTTAAAATGGACGAAGTCAAAACGCAGCCGGCTCGGAGAGACATAGGAGCCCTTCTGGGCGACATGATCTCCGAGAACCATTTTCAGTGCCTTCTGGAGCAGATGCGTGCCCGAATGGTTCTTCTCGGTGGCCCGCCGGCCCGCTTCATCAGCCGCCAGCGTCACGCTGTCTCCGACCTTGATCATCCCCTTCGTCATGACGCCCTTGTGAGCCGTCTTGCCTCCCGGAAGGGGCTCGGTCTCTTCCACCGTAAATTCCGCGCTGTCGGTATAGATAAGCCCCTTGTCCCCGATCTGCCCGCCCATCGTCGCGTAGAAAGGAGTGATGTCCGTTATGATCGTTCCCCGGATCCCGTCGGAAAGCGCCTTAACTTCGCTGCCCGGATCCTCCTCCGTCACTTCCGTCGTGAGCGCGGTCACCGTTCCCTTATCCGTCAGGCGCTCGTAACCGGTAAACAGGCTGCTGAGCCTGGGATCAAGAGTGTCGTAGACCGTAAGCTCCTTGCCGCTGTAATTGGTCTTCTTCCTGGCGCCTCTCGCGCGCTCCCTCTGCTCCTTCATGGCCGCCGCGAAGCCTTCCTCATCGATCCCGCAGCCCTTCTCCTCAAGGATCTCCCGGGTGAGGTCCAGCGGGAAGCCGTACGTATCATAGAGCAGGAAAGCCTTCTCGCCGGAAAGCGTCTTTTCATTTTTCGAAGCCATCTCCGCTTCGATCTCATCCAGGATGCGGAGACCCTGATCGATCGTCCGGCCGAAGGTCTCCTCCTCCTTGGAGAGGACTTCCAGGATCATCACTTCATTTTCCTTAAGCTCCGGATAACCGTCCGCCGAGGTCTCGATGACCGTTCGGGCCAGCTCGGCCATGAAGCTTCCTTGGATGCCCAGACGCCGTCCGGCCATGGCGGCCCGGCGGATCAGTCTGCGCAGGACATAGCCGCGTCCCTCGTTCGAGGGCATGATCCCGTCGGAGATCATAAAGGTCGAGGCGCGGGCGTGGTCCGTGATCTTGCGGACGTCCACGTCGACATTCCTGTCCGTGTGGTAGACCTTGCCGGCCAGACGGCAGACATGATCGCGCAGGGTCCGGATCGTGTCGATATCAAACATGGAATCCACATCCTGAACCGCCACCGCCAGACGCTCAAGCCCCATGCCGGTATCGATGTTCTTCTGCTTCAAGGTCGTATAATTGCCCTTGCCGTCATTTTCGAACTGGGTGAAAACATCATTCCAGATCTCCATGAAGCGGTCGCCTTCACCGCCCGGTTCGGTATCGTTTTCATCCGTCATATATTTTTCCCCGCGGTCATAGTAAACCTCGGAGCAGGGACCGCAGGGGCCCGCGCCGTGCTCCCAGAAATTGTCGGCCTTGCCGAAACGGTAGATCCGCTTTTCCGGGACGCCGATCTCATCGCGCCAGATGGCGTAGGCTTCATCGTCGTTTTCGTAAACGGAAGGATAAAGCCTTTCCGGGTCAAGACCGACCGTCTGGGTCAGAAATTCCCAGGTCCAGTGGATCGCTTCGGTCTTAAAATAATCCCCGAAGGAAAAGTTGCCCAGCATTTCAAAAAATGTGCCGTGGCGGGCCGTATGGCCGACATTGTCAAGGTCGCCGGTCCGGATACATTTCTGGCAGGTAGAGACCCTCTTTGAGGGCGGAATTTCCGCTCCCGTAAAGTAGGGCTTCAAGGGCGCCATCCCCGCGTTGATCAGCAGCAGCGACTTATCGTTATGAGGAACCAAAGAAAAGGATTTCATTACAAGATGCCCCTTGGACTCCATGAAATCAAGGAACATTTTCCGCAGTTCATTTACACCGTATTTTTCCAAAATTATCTCCTCCGTTTCCCTGTTTGAAAACTTTCCATATCATAGCACTATTTGTTCGTTTTCACAAGTCTTTCATTTTATCCGCGGCAGAAGCCGCGAGAAAATCGCAGCGTTCGTTTTCCGGATGTCCCGCGTGGCCCTTCACCCAGTTCCATTCGATGTCGTGAGGCGCGGCCGCGGCAAGGAGCCTTTCCCAGAGATCCCGGTTTAATACCGGCTTCTTATCCGACTTGATCCAGCCCTTCTTCTGCCAGGAAGAGATCCAGCCCTTATTAAAAGCGTTGATCACGTATTGGGAATCCGAATATACTTCCACCCGGCAGGGAAGCTTCAGTTGCTCAAGCCCGACAATGACGCCCAAAAGCTCCATCCGGTTATTGGTCGTCTTTTGAAAGCCTTCCGCATATTCCCTTTCGTGAAGAATGCCTTTTGCGTCCGTATATTTCAGGACGACCCCATAGCCGCCCGGACCGTCCGGATTGCCTCTGGCCGCCCCGTCGCTGAATAATTGTACTGTTTTCATTTAAAGCCTCCACTCTCCGGTTTTCTCAAACAGGGCGGCTTCCGCCGCGGCCCTTTGGACGACCTCCTTGTCATAGCCGGCGATGCCGAGAAGGCGGATCGCGTTGCGGGTAGACGCCCGGCCTTCTTTCAGCTTGTAGGAAAAGACGACGTCCTCCCCCTCGATCTCTTCTGAAAAATGAAGATTCCGCCAGCCCTCCTCCAGAATATAAGACAGCTCGATATCGTGAGTCGCCGCGAGAATGACCGCAGGCCTTCGGCCCAGCTCATAAAGGATCTGGGAGCTGGCCGC
>JAILID010000046.1 GCA_024695465.1 Lachnospiraceae bacterium
ATGAATATTCGCCTTGCGGGCATGCAGTTCACCTCTTCTTTCCTCCTTTTCCTCTGTTGGTGGATTAAGCATATTATAAAAAATATGTCCACGGTGTCAAGCATACCGTCCCCATTGTCTGCTATTGCAAATATGGAAAAATATGACATAATGAAACCCAATAAGACAGTAAATTTATCGCAGATAAAATTTACTGCGAATTAGAGAGTCCTGCTCTTTGTGACATAGATAATTTGGGATAATTATTATTATCAATCTCCCTGCAGTAGACAATTATCCCTTGCGCAAATATAGAATACCGATTACACTACAGGTGGAGGTGATGGTATGCAGGACTTTGAATTTGGAAACAGATTGTGCATGCTCAGGCAAAAAGCACATTTATCCCAGTCCCAATTAGGTGAGAAGGTGGGCGTATCCAATAAAGCCGTCTCCAAGTGGGAAAACGGAATGGCGAAGCCGGGGCTGGAAATCGCGAACAAACTGGCAAACATTCTGGGCGTTTCTCTGGATGAGCTGCTTCATGCGCCTTCGTCGGAGAAAAAGATCACAAAGATCGTGATTACCGGCGGCCCCTGCGCCGGAAAGACCACCGCCATGAGCTGGATTCAGAACGCTTTTATCAAACTGGGTTACGCAGTTCTGTTCGTGGACGAAACGGCGACACAGCTCATTACCGGCGGCGCTGCGCCGTGGCTTAACAATTCCAACAGGGATTTCCAGCATCATCTGCTCCGATTGCAGGAAGCGAAGGAAAGAGCTTTTGCAGACATTGCCAAAACAATGAAGAGTGACAAGATCCTCATCGTCTGCGACAGGGCGGCCATGGATAACTGTGCTTATATGACGGAGCAGGAATTCGGTTGGGTGCTCAAGCAAATGCAGACGAACAAGGTAGCGATGCGGGATCAGTATGATGCTGTGTTCCACCTGGTTACAGCGGCGAAGGGCGCCGAAAAGTATTATACCCTGGCGAATAATCAGGCGAGGACTGAGACGGTTGAAGAGGCTGCCGCCCTGGATGATAAGCTGATCGCCGCCTGGACCGGGCACCCGCACTTCCGGGTCATTGATAACTCCACCGGTTTTGAAGAGAAGATGCATCGCCTCATCCGCGAGATTACCGCCTTCCTGGGAGAGCCCGCCCCCCTGGAGATTGAGCGGAAGTTCCTGATTGAGCGGCCCAGCCTCCGCCTGTTGGAGTCGCTGCCCAACTGCGAACGGGTGGACATCATTCAGACCTATCTGAAAACGGATGAGGATACGGAGGAGCTGCGCATTCGTCAGCGCGGAGCAAATGGTCATTACATCTATTTCAAAACGAGGAAAAAGAAGCTCAGCGATATGAAGCGGATAGAAGAAGAGGAAAGGCTCACGCAGGAAGAATACCTCTCTTTGATGGTCCGGGCAGACCCTGCCTGCCGCCCGATTCACAAGGAGCGTTACTGCCTGAGCGAAAACGGGTTCTATTATGAGATTGACATCTATCCGGAATGGCGGGACAAAGCGATTATGGAAATCGAGCTTCACAGCGAGGATCAGGAAATCATATTCCCGGAAGGAATTGACGTGATCCGGGAAGTGACGAATGACAGCGCGTATTCTAACCATAGTCTCGCGAGGATCAGGTGATTGCATAAATATGCCAGGCCCGTGGGATCCGCGACGGAACGGTCAGCAGCCTGGATGAGCTGATCTGACCTGGACAGCTGCTGCCAGATGCTTGCAGCCGGAATTCAAACAGATCAAATAAACATGACCATATTATTACCTGTAAATTTCACTTCTGTGACCAACAGATAAAGCGAGAATAAGCAGTTTATCATCTTCAATTACACATATAAGACGATAATCACCGATCCGGTATCTCCATTGGCCGGTTCGATTTGATGCAAGACCTTTACCATGAGACCTGGGGTCATTGCAATCAACGAGGTTTTTCTCAATCCAGGCTTTTATCATTTTTTGTGTATATCTGTCCAGCTTTTTGAATTCTCTGTCAAACCTTGCGGTTGTCTCTACTCTGTAGCTCACAGATCACATTCCTTCCAAAGCTCATTGATCGGACGGCTTTTCCGCTGATCTGTGACATATTCATTATAGGCTTCCCGCCCGATTGTAATATCATATTCGTCTTCGATTTTCTCAAAAAGAGCATTTTTGAAAGCCTCGGACATGGTACATGAATGAAGTCTTGCATAGCTTTCAGCCAGTTTTCTTTCGTCCTCTGTAAGTCTGATCGAAAAAGACATAAAATTTCCTCCTTTTTCGTAGTACATTGTACTACAGAAGGCCTCTTTCGTCAATAGCTCGCGGAATCGAATCGTTCTTCCGTGATCTCATTATAATGCGCTTCGTTATAGGAATATGGAACCGGCGTGATATAGTACCGGTACCGTCTCCCGTCGTAATCCCGCCGGATAAAGCGCTCGTTTTCCAGAAAGGCCAGCGCGTTCGTGATCCGGCTTCTGCGGAGGTTGACGCTGTTGATGATTTCCGAAAGGGTCAGCCCGTTCCCCTTTTCAATGGCGCCGATTCATTCGTTTGCCGGATATGCCCGATATACAGCACCAATGAACAGCAGCATCCCTCCCGCAGAATTGCGGCCAACAGATAAAGCGGGATGAAGCTTATCATCTCTGTCCTTTGCGCCCGGATCAGAAGCCGTGGCTTCCGCCGCCGCCTCCTCCTCCGCCGCCGCCACCGCCGCCTCCGCCGCCGTGGCCGCCGTGGCCTCCGCTGCTGCTCTTGTCGATGACGATATCCTTGATCTTAAGCAGCCTGGCCTCCCGTATGGTATAGCCGGATCCGGACACCGGGGGACCCGATTCGCTCCGGTTCGGCGCGTTCTCCCCGGAATCCTCCGGTTCCTCCCCCTCCAGCTTCTCTTTGCGCTTTTTCCATTTCCCAGAGGAGACCGGGTCGTATTCATACCGCTTCAGGATCTGGCTGACGATCAGGGCGGCCAGCGCCGCGGCCAGAAGCAGATTGCAGATCAGCTTCATGGGCCGGTCGATCCCCTGCCCCGTCAGCAGCCGGTAAACCTGGTTAA
>JAILID010000055.1 GCA_024695465.1 Lachnospiraceae bacterium
TGTTCGCAGTCGTAATGGTCGTGGACGAGCCAGCCGTAGCGGGACTCAGATTTCCGGAATAACCATTTCCAAGTACAAAATTGGTGTTATTTTCTGCCAGTGCATGCTCTGCGGTATCCGTCCAGCCCACAAATACGTCCAGCTCGCTTACCGGATTCACGGTAACATCGCTGATCAGTACGGTCGCGCTGCCATTCTCCACCTCGGCAAAACGGGAAAATGCGATAGGCCAGACGTCGTTTTGAGTATCCTTTGATGAATGGAATGTAACCGTCACCGTAACGCCAAACTTCGCGTACAGGTATACGGTTTCATCGGCCGTAACGGAAATCGCCTCTCCGAAGGCCTGCTGCGTATCCGTAGCGACAGGAGTGCCATCGCTGAAGGTATATGCATAAACACCGCTACCGATGTCTGTTAAAGTCGGCTCCGTATCGCTGGTGAATACATACCACCCCAGGAAGGTCTTGCCTGTTTCTTCCGGAAGCTGCGGCATGACGAGCGGTTCGCCGTTCTTGATGATCTGCATGTTTGTCTGTTCGGTCTGCGAATCATCAAGTTTGAACAAGTATGGCGTGGTCATGTCGCTCTTATAGAACAGGTATTTCTTTCGCGGCGAGGAGCTGATTGCGTATACCGAGAAGCTGTCGGCATCGAAAGTAACGCTGTGATTCTCTATGGGAACGAATTCCGAAACGAGCTCCGGAGCGGCGGAAACCGTATCCAGGTGATAAACATCAGCATTTTCAACATTCAGAGCATCTGATTTTACGGTCACGGAAATCGTTTCGCTGCCCGGCTGCCAGGTTATGCCGCGAGCTTTCATGAAGATGCTTGAATATACCTTGATATCGTATGCGATCAGAGGCTCCTGTCCGCCTATGGACACCTCCACACGTTCCGCTTCAACAATCCCGAGCGCCGGCATGCGTCCCGTGAGGATAATATCATCATTTTCGTAAAGAGTTCCGGTCTGCTCTCCGAGCACAGCGTTTACAATACGGTCCAGAAGAGAGAAATCCAGGATAGAGAAAATGGAGAAACCATCTGTCTCAAAGGTAACCGCGGTACCTTCTGTAGACGAGGCAAGCTTGGAAACGCTGCCGTCATCTTCAAAGTGCACCACCTGAACATCGCTTACGCTCCCCGCATCAAGCAGCTCAACGGTTACGGTAACATTCTCACCCGGCTGATAATGTGTATCATCCTTTTGAATGGAAATATTGAAAAGCTTTCCGTAGGAGATGCTATGGATATCTGCACCCAGAGAGGAGGCCGCCTGCATCAGGTATGTTTCATATTCCGTATCGGATACTTCCTCTACTACCAGCTCCGCGTCCGCCGGAATTCCGGCATCCTCAGGATATTCCACGGTGATCTTATAAGTATTCCCATCGCTGGCCTCGATGATCTTTTCAATGGTATAGCCGGCCACCACGTACACGGAAAAGCTGTCCGTGGTGAATTCAACGGACTCCCCGCTGACCTTCGAATCCATTTCAATGACATCTGCTGTTTTACTAACGGAACGTGTGCCCTTGGCCAGGCTCTTCTTCTCCACAAAATGCAGCACGTCCACATTGGGATAATCCGTCAACGTACTCCCAATCAGGCGAATCGAAACCGACACATCTCCCGTCGGTTCATAGACAAGACTCTGGTCCTTTTCATCCACAATCGAAATGTCAAAGATTCTGGAGAAAGCAATATTCTTCGTCTTTGCACCCAATTCCTCTGCGCTGGCATCCACATAGGTTTCGTACCTGGGTTCTCCCGGCAAAATCTCCGTGACCAGCAGATTCGTCCCCTCCATGGGAATCCCGGAGGTACTCTGATAGGTCACCTTGATTTCATAGGTCGATCCGTCGGATGTGGTCACCACCGTGCTGATCGTCGTCTCCGTGATCACATACACGGAGAACGCATTCGCCGTAAAGGTCACTGAATGATCCTTCACCTTCGCTGTAGTGACAAGCTCCGGCTCGGTGCTTCCGTCCGCGAGATGATAGACGTCCACATATTCGGAGGTCAGCGAGTCACTTGTCAGAGTCACCTCAACCCCGTTATCCCCGGGCTGCCAGGTGATCCCCTTGTCCTTCATGTCGCTGTTGGCGTATACAGAAATATCGTATGCGACCAGCGTCTTTTTATCCCCGATCTGAGCTTCGACCTGCTTCGCTTCCACCTCTCCGGCAGCCGGCATGCTACCCTTCAGGCTCAGGCTGTCATTCACATTGGCCGCATCAGTTCCCTTTTTTACTTCCGCGGTAATCTGTTCGTCTTTGGCCACGCTGAAATCAACAACCGCAAACACATAAATCCCGAAGGTGTCAAAGGTTACTGTATTCCCGCTGGTGACGGCCTTCATTTCCCAGGGCTCTTCCTTGTCATCCCAGGATTCCTCGAAATAAATAACCCGGGCGTTGGAAATCCCCTTCGCGACGTCGTCCATCAGCTCAATGCTCAGGGAAACCGGAACCTTTGGCTGCTCGGTGTTATTTTTGTTTTTCATAACCGAAACTTTGAAAATCTTTCCGTAGGAAACGTTGGAAAGGTTCTTTCCCAGGTAGTCCAGGGCCTCGTCCATATACCTGTCGTATTCTTCTCCGGAAAGCTCACTGGCCGTCAGCTCCGCCTGCTTATGAATCCCGGCTTCTTCATTATATTTCATCGTGATCCGGTACATTTGCCCCGGATCCGTATAGCCGATGCTCTGCTCATATATTTTGTTCTTGGTATAGATGCCGTAAACAGAGAAATCATCCGTCATAAAGGAGACAGAGTCCACGGCACCCTTTCCTTCGACCATGCCCGTGGAGACCGCATCCGCCTCCAGTTCCTGTACGTTCCCCTCTTCCGCAAAGTGGGCTACCCGAATCCCGGCGCTCTCTGCCACGGAAATGGCTTCGTCAAAGGAAAATTCAACTGTTACGTTATCCAGCGGCTCAATCTCTTCCCCGGGTCCTTCTCCGGTCAAAAAAGCAATATCAAAGAAACGGGCAAATTCGGCAGTACGGTTCTCTTCTGCCTCCTGATCCTCACCGATCTCGGAAAGGCAGGCGGTATATTCCTCCGTCCCCCGATTGATTTCCCGCACACGGAGGCTTACATCCTCCGGCAGCCCGGCTGAACGGCCGACAGAAACCCGCACGGAATAATCGGGTCCCTGCTCCTCCAGCACGCCCTCGAAGAAGGAAGCTGCCTCTTCTTCTGCTTCCCTTACCGCACCCGCGGATTCACCCTCAGAATCTGCCGCTTCCTGACCGTCTTTCCCCATACGGATCGGTTCCGCCTGAGCGGTGCTCAGTACGGCCCTCTCCTGATGGTTTTTATTTTCAGCAAACACATCTGTACTGGAAAAAGACAGAATACAAGCCATCAGGATAACCAGGGCCTTCTTCAAATGCCCTGACGTCCAGCCTGCGAACCTCTTTCTGCACATACGCGTCTTCCTTTACAATATTATTATCGGAAGATATATCTTCCCTCAATAATTCTATCACAGTTCTTATCAATATTCAATTATTACATCAGATAAGATAATTATCATTTGTTTGATTTTTATTCTTTTTTGCAAAATTCGCACATGTGAATTATTGACTCATTTTTCTCTTTTTCCGGCCTTCCCGGAAGAAGTGATATTTCAAGGCACACACAGGGCGAAATAACTCAACCCTTTGGATGCTTCCAATCAAAAACGCCTGGATTTTCTATAATGAAAATGACCTCGTATTGGCGCTCCGGTCCTTGTAGGGGACTTAAAATCCGCTTGGCGCTCCGGTCTTTGTAGGCAAAAATGGCATCATTTTCTGTCTGAGATCCACCAAGTTAATTAAGAAGATGACCTCGTTTTGGCGCTGCGGTGCTTGTAGGTGTTAGGGCCGGGAAAAATGGGCCAGTCAGAGCCGGGTAAAAAGGGCCAAACATAGCCGGATAAAAAGGGCCAACAAAAGTAGGATAAAGAGAGTCGAGCTTGAAAAGTAAAGAGCTCACCCCTTTGTTTACAAGCATGCCGACGTGTTCACGGCGGCGTTAACTGCCTTATAACGGAGTGGATTGGCCCTTTCTATCCGGCTGAAAATGGTCTTTTCTCCCCGGCCAACGTTGGTCATTCTCTCCCGGCTCCAACATAGGCAAGTCGATAGGCACAAAAAAAGGGCCAGCTCTGTTATGGAGCCAGCCCATGCGTTGATAAAAAATAAGGGCCAGCCCTGTTGCAGAGCCAGCCCATGTGTAGAAAAAAGACCGGCCCCGAAGGACCGGTCAAAAGATCGTTTAGTTGTTGCGCGTTTCTTCAGAAATTATTCCTCATCCTCAGTGGCGGGCTTCCTGCATTTCATGAAGATCACCAGCAGAGTAATACCAGCAGCCAGCATCAGGGCATAAGGAGCGATGCGGGCCACGTAGCCGGTCGGGGAGATGAGTTGCAGTGTGTTAGTAATAGCAATTGTGTGCCTGTCATCAGTATTGTCAACTGTATTAGCAGTAGTAGTAACAGTTCCCTTC
>JAILID010000102.1 GCA_024695465.1 Lachnospiraceae bacterium
AGCGGCTGCTCGATCCATTTTCGAAGCAGCCTGGCGCCCATGGCTGTCCGGGTCCTGTCCAGCACCCAGAAGAGGGAGCCCCGCTTTTCCTTTTCCCGGAGGGTTTCAATCAGCTCCAGGTTTCTCGAGGAGGAAGCGTCCATCAGCATAAACTCTTCCGTGTGGTATGGCTTAAGGCTCGACAGGTGGCTGAGATCGGTCTTCTGGGTCTCGAAAAGATAGGAAAGCAGGGCTCCGGCCGCGTTGACGCCGCAGCCAAAGGCCCCGACTCCCAACCCTTCGAGGCTGCCGGTATGGAAGTGGTCAAGAAGGGTCTGCCGGCAGGACGCGTCGCTGAAATAGCGGGCGTCCATGGGCTCGATCAGGATCCCCAGCCGTCCTTTAAGGTCGTCGGTATTGATGCCGGACATCATAAAGGCTTCGTTGCAGATGATTTCCGAAGGCGAGTATTTAAAAATTTCGTCCGAAAGCTTGCGCAGGCTGTCCACTTCCGTGACAAGGAATTCACCGGTAGAGACGTCCGCCGCCGAGATCCCGAAGCGGTCCCCTTCGCAGACGATGCTCATGAGGAAGTTGTTGCGGCTCTCGTCCCCTGCTCCTATATCCATATTTGTTCCGGGGGTGACCACCCGGGTTACCTCCCGTTTGACCAGGCCTTTCGCCTGCTTCGGATCCTCCACCTGGTCGCAGATCGCCACCTTTTCGCCCTTTGCGAGCAGCCGGCTCACATAGGTGTCCACAGCGTGGAAGGGGACCCCGCACATGGGCGCCCGCTCCGGAAGCCCGCATTCTTTTCCGGTCAGCGTGAGCTCCAGGAGCTTCGAAACCTTCACGGCGTCTTCAAAAAACATCTCATAGAAATCCCCTACGCGGTACATAAGCACGCAGTCCTTGTAGGATTCCTTTACCTTTTTGTACTCCTTCATCATGGGAGATAAAGCCATTTATTCACCATCCTTTTCTCCGCTGTAATAGAATCCGTGGCATACGGAAAGCTTTACGGGAATTATCTTCCCGATCATTGAAGCGTCTCCGGGCAGATGCACCACGATATTGTGCGGAGTCCTGCCGCTGACAAGCCCCGGTTCCCGGTTGACCTCTTCCACCAGGACCTTCTCCGTCCGGCCTGTAAATCTCCCGCAGCGTTCTTCCGCCCCCTTCTTTACGACTTCAAGAAGTTTGGACAGCCTTGCGTGCGCGACTTCATCCGGCACCTGGTCCGGATAATCCGCCGCAGGGGTTCCGCTTCTCTTCGAGTAAATGAAAGTAAAGGCGCTGTCGAAGCCCACCTCGCTGACCAGGGAAAGCGTCTCCTTGAAATCTTCTTCGCTTTCACCCGGAAAACCGACGATGATATCCGTGGTAAGGGAGATGTCCGGGATCTTTGCGCGAAGCTTTCGGACCAGTTCCAGATAGCGTTCCCGGTCGTAATGGCGGTTCATTCTCTTAAGAAGCCCGGAGCTTCCAGACTGGGCGGGGAGATGGAGGTGGGGGCATATCTTTTCATTTTCCGCCATCGCCTCAATCAGCTCGTCCGAAAGATCCTTCGGATGGGAGGTCATAAAGCGGACCCGCTCGATTCCGGGAACCTCCGCCGCGGCAAGAAGAAGCTTCGCGAAGCTCATCGGCTCATCCAGCGTTTTCCCGTAGGAATTGACGTTCTGTCCCAGCAGCATGATCTCGACGACTCCGTCGGCCGCCAGCCGTCTCACCTCGTCAAGGATGTCTTCCGGCTTCCGGCTGAATTCCCGGCCCCTGACGTAAGGGACGATGCAGTAAGTGCAGAAATTGTTGCAGCCGTACATGATGTTGACGCCCGATTTAAACGGATATTTGCGGACGACCGGGAGATGCTCCGGTTCGTATTCCATGCGGTCCCGTACGTCGATCACTTTTTTCCTTTCCCGGAGGGCCCTGAGGAGCAGTTCCGGAAACGCGTAGAGATTGTGGGTTCCGAAGATGAGATCCACAAAGGGATAGCTCTTCTTGATCTTTTCGACAATGTGGGCTTCCTGCATCATGCAGCCGCATAGCCCGATCAGCATATCCTTATTCTTCCGCTTGACGCCGTTTAAATGTCCGAGACGCCCGAAGACATGCTGGTTGGCGTTGTCCCGGACGGTACAGGTGTTGTAAATGACCAGATCGGCTTCATCCTCGTTTTCGGTATCCCGATAACCGGCTTTGGCCAGGATTCCCCGGAGCTTTTCCGAATCCCGGGCGTTCATCTGACAGCCGAAGGTCTCAATATGCGCAAATAAAGGACGCCCTTTCTGACGGGCCTCCGCCTCTGCAAGAAGTCTCGCTTCCTCGATACAGGCAAGCTGTTTTTCATACTCCGCTTCCGGTTGCTTCTCTATCATCTTCCTTCTCCGTTTCTTTTCCGATATCTCTATATTATACATGTTTTTTTATCCGGGACAAGGGATTATTTGCGCGCGTACGTTTCGATCCGGATACGCGGGAAGGCAGCGCCGTTTCCCGGCGCTGCCTTCTCCCGATTGATCCTTTATTGATTCGCCGCCTTTTTGACCCATCCGGCGATCTCGGAGACGCCTCTGAGCTTTTCAAACCCGTTTTCTTTCTCAACAATAAGAGTCGGGGCCTGACGGATGCCGAAAGTATCGACAAGTTCGCGGTTCTGAGCCTCCTCCGCGTCAATCAGCTCATAAGACGCGCCGGCCTTATTCAGCATGGCTATGGCCGCCTTGCAGTTGGGGCAGGTCGGGGTCTTGAAAAGGAGGAGCTTCTCTCCGCCGGTCTTAACGATGGTCTGCGCTTTGGAAGATGTCGTCTCTTCCCGGACCGTTCCGGGACCCGGATTCGGTCCCGTATGCGTGAGGGTGGAACGGCCGATATTGTAGACCCGGCGGTCCCTGTACTCCTGGGCCTTCCCGTCGTTCCAGTTCTGGATCGGCCGGTAATAACCCGTGATGCGGCTGTAAACCTCCGTTTTCTGTCCGCAGATCGGGCATACCGTCTGTTCGCCGGTCAGATAACCGTGATCCCGGCAGATGGAGTAGGTGGGCGACATGGTGTAATAGGGCAGCTTATAGTTTTCCGCAATCTTCCGGACGAGGTTCGCGGCTGCCTTCCAGTCCGGAAGCTTTTCGCCGAGGAAAGCGTGGAAAACCGTTCCGGAGGTATAAAGGGTCTGCAGGTCGTCCTGGATGTCGAGGGCCGAGAA
>JAILID010000145.1 GCA_024695465.1 Lachnospiraceae bacterium
TATACCATGAAAGATTTACACCTGACAGGTGTATTGTAAATTTAGCCAAAACGGCGCGAAAACCATTGTGATTACTTGCAGTTATAGACTATGTGAAGGATGAACTTCACGGATTCAGGTATTTTTTCAAAGTAACGGTAATACAGTACGTACTTGTGCGGGCAACAAAAGGAGGTTTTTGTTTTGCCCGTCGATTACCATAAACTCGGAGACCGAATCAAATACATTCGAGGTCAGAAAGAAGTCTCACAGGAAAAACTCGCTGAGATGTCCGATCTCTCTCGTGAAAACATCAACCGCATTGAAAATGCAAATAAAATCCCAGGCATAGATGCCCTGGTCAGAATCGCCAATGCGCTCCATGTGTCTGTCGATGACCTGCTGGTTGACAGCCTGGAGTATTCCGTATCCACAGCGGATTCGGAACTGCACCGCCTGCTCCTTGACTGCAACAAGATTGAGGAACAGATCACTACGAAAACTGCACAGGAGCTGAAGAAGATCCTGTACAGATTAGGAATCTGACAACATAAAAAACTGCCCGCATCAGTGGCAGAAGCATCCGTATGTACATATCGGGTGCTGTCTGTCTCATATGCGGGCAGGGTAAAAAAGAAGCCCACTGAGCCAGGTGCCATGGATTTTGGCAAGTAACTCAGTGGGCGCTATTTTTTCCTATTGTGTTAATCCGTATAAGATTCCATGATTTATTTTGAGAGCCATCTCTAATTCAATTTTCCACAGCTCTTATCCTTACAACCGCCAGTCATTTTTTCTACCGCATGTCATTGTAGAAAAAGCGCCTTTATCAATAAGACCGGGAGCATGAAAAGACACATCAGACAGCCTCCGCCTGTTTTTTTCGGCACAGGCCTTTCATCGTCCTCTTCCTCGCTTAGAATCACACCCGTCAAAACGATCTCTTCCGGATCGATTTGCCCGTTATTATTCCAGTCAATCATTTCAATTCTTCGATACTCCCGTCTGGTTGTACAAACATGATATCAATGGTAGTTCGTTTCTTCGCCAAAGCAGGAAGTCGCTGCCACAGCCCCCTATACTGTGCTATATCCGGAAGGGCAATTGTATATCTGGCATTTGGATCATCCATTCCCCCGCTGTAAAGTCTCGCCCAGAATGCTTAGGAAGTGAGTCTACATACCTGAGCAATTTCTTCCAATGTCATCTTAGCCGCAGCGATCAAGTCTACTGCAATATCAATCGATCTTTGCAGCTTCGCTTCGTTCCTAGTCTCTTCAAATGCCCTGCACATTATTTCTACTCCTCGGATCCTCTTTAAAGAACCTTGTCGCTTTCTCCATATTTTTTTCGTTACAGATCAGCAAGTTCTGAAAAAGTTTCGTCGTTGTCTTGTACTTTGATTATGCACTCTTCGCTTCAGCCAGCTCCTGAACTTTCTCAAGAGGGAGTTCGCATAATTCTGCTATTTTCTCAAGAGGTAAGGATCCATCCTCGATCATATTCATCGCAATTCGAATGGCTTTCTCATTCCTCGTCTCTTCAAACGCCCTGCACATAATCTCTACTCCTTTCGGATCCTCTTTAAAAATAGATGGGAAGCCCTCTCGTCTGCCACCATTATAGCGGAAAAGGCCGCTAAAATCAAGGATTCCACGGGAGTAGACAGAAAAAGCCGGAGCCTCTTCAGCCCCGGCAAGTCCTCTCATTCAAACGGCAGCTCCAAATCCTCGTCTGCCTCTGTCTCCGCCGCCATCCGCTTCAGATCCTCTTCATCCGGCTCCGGCTCCCAAAAGCGGCTCGGCAGTGTATGCCGTTCGTACATCAGCTCTTTCCTCTGTTCCATCACAACCTCCCGGTCTCTTCTGCCATGCAGTAGATCTCGTCCTGCTCTTCATAATCCAGGTCGCTGAATTTGCAGCCGTAGACTTCCTTCGCCAGTTTGTCCAGAACCTTCTTCTCTTCTTTGGTGTGCATTCTTCTTCCTCCTTCAAATCTCAATCCCGCCGTAGAGTCCGGCTTCGCTCTTGTACCAGTCTTTACCGTTGCTCAGGGTCTTCACAAACCGGTAGGGAAAGCGGATACGAACCGACAGCCGATGCCTCTCCCGAGGAAAGCGCTGCGGCGAAATCGGAGTATGCGAGCATCAAGGCCGCAATGGATGCCGAAGACGTCCGCATTTCAAAAGTGTTCGAAATGAAGGAACTGCTCGGTTTCTCCGTCAAGGAGATCGCCGCGGAGCTTCAGATCTCGGAACCCCGCGTCTATCAACTGATCGCACGAGCCAAGGCGATCGGACGGGAGTACCGGCAGAAATACGGCTAAAACAGAAAAAGGCGGCGCCGGAATTGATCACTCCGGCACCGCCAATTTTTATACTCTCAAGAAATAAATTATAAAGATCCTACCGCTTCCGTGACAGGCATGGACATGATTCGCCTGGCCGGTCCTCTCGCAGCCACATAAGCGGAGCAGA
>JAILID010000150.1 GCA_024695465.1 Lachnospiraceae bacterium
CGCGCCGGCGGACGGAAAAAGAACGAAAGTATCGGAAGTATCGAAAGAACCGGAAAGAATAATATACATTTTCTGAAATGATAAATGCCGCCTGCGGGCGGCGGAATGGAGAAGAGTATGAGACCGTTGAACTTGACATTATCTGCATTTGGTCCATATGCCGGCTGCACAAATATTCCTATGGATGAGCTGGGGAGCGCGGGACTTTACCTGATCACCGGAGATACCGGCGCGGGAAAAACCATGATTTTTGACGCGATCTGCTATGCGCTTTTCGGAGAGGCGAGCGGCCCGAACAGGGACGCGTCCATGTTTCGCTCAAAGTATGCGGATCAGGATACTCCGACTCAGGTCGAGCTGACATTTTTGCATGGGAACAAAAAATACTGTGTGAAGCGGAATCCGGAATATTACCGTCCCAAAAAAAGCGGGGACGGAGTGACGAAGCAGGCGGCCAACGCGGAGCTTACTATGCCGGACGGGCATATTTATACGAAGGTGAAGGAGGTCAATACCAGGATCGAAGAGCTGCTGGGAATCAACAGGGACCAGTTTTCGCAGATCTCGATGCTGGCGCAGGGCGATTTTCTGAAGCTTTTGCTGGCGGATACCAAGACGCGCCAGGAGATCTTCCGGAAGCTGTTCAGGACGCAGTTTTACCAGTCGCTTCAGGAGAAGCTTGAGGATAAACGCAAGGAAATCAATGATCAGTTTGAGGAAGGAAGGAAAAGCATAAAACAGTATATTCAGGGCATCTATGTGCAGGAGGATGATGTTCTGTCCATTGAGGCCGAAAAGGCCCGTAACGGTTTGCTGACCACGGAGGATGTGCTGGAGCTTCTTAATAAACTGACTCAGCAGGACAAGGAGCTGAAGGCAAAGCTGGAGGAGGAATTACATAAGATCAATGCAGATCTTGAGTCGGTCAATAAGACGATCGGCGCGGCGCAGGAGCTGGAAAAATCGAAGAAGGCCATGGAGAGCGCGGAAAGAAGCCTTGCCGGGGAGGAGCCTGAACTTGATACGCTCAATGCTGCACTCAAGAGTGCTCAGGAGGAGCTGAAAGAAAAACCGGAGCTTGAGAAGGCGGCGCATGTCATTGAGACGGAGCTTCCGGATTATGACGCGGCTCAGAAGCTGCAGCTTGAGATCGACGGCTTAAAGAAGGACAACGTGAAGCAGGCGCGGGAGCTCAAGGCGAAGAAAGATGAGCGGGATGAAATGGATGCTGCTCTCGGGAAAATGAAGACAGAGCAGGCCTCCTATAAGGATACAAGCGCGGAGATCGAAAAGATAAAAAACCGGATCGCGGCACTTAAGGAAGAGGCGGAAGGAATAAAGGAACTGGAGGATTCATTTTCCGAATACCGGAGCGTAGAAAAATCGTATGCTCAGGCTCAGGAGGATTACAGAAAAAAGGATGTGAGCTTTCATGCGGCGAATCAGGCGTACGAGCAGAAGGATCAGTTATTCCGCGACGGGCAGGCCGGCATTCTGGCCGAAAAGCTGAAGGATGGGGAGAGGTGTCCTGTGTGCGGATCGACAACGCATCCGTTTCCCGCAGGATTATCAAAAGACGTGCCGTCCGAGGCGGAATTGAAGACTGCAAAAAATGAAAGCGAGAAGGCGCGCAAGAAACGCGATGAGGCGTCGGAGCAGGCAGGCAGACTGAAGACGACGCTGGACACGCAGGAGAAGGAGCTTCGGAAAAAGGCGAAGAAGAGGATGGATACGGAGGACCTAAACGAGGCCAGGGACGGCCTGGAAGGCGTTAAGGACCGCATCCGGAAACAGTTCGGGGATGAAAAGGAAAAGCTCAGGTCGGAGGAGTCGAAGGTCAAAAGAAAGGAAGAGCTTGACAGGCAGATCCCGGAGCTTGAGAAAAAGATCGATGCTCTTCGATCCGGAATCGAAGAGAGCGCGGCCCTGATCGCGGCAAAAAATGCGTCGGTACTTGAGAAGGAAAAGCGTCTTGAGGAGCTGAAAAAGGGCCTGAAATACGAGAACAAAGCTGCGGCCGAAGCGGCGAGAGGGGAATTTGCGAAGAAAGCGAAGGATCTGCAGAATGCATATGACAGCGCACATAAGGCTGTCACCGGGCAGAAGGAGCGGATCGTGGCGCTGAAAGCTGCGATCGAGGAGAATAAAAAAGCGATCCGCTCTGCCCCGAAACTCGATCTTGAGGAGGCGACCGGGAAGCAGGCGGACCTGAATGGCAGGCAGCAGGATTGCATCAGGAGAAGCAAAGATGTGGCGGGCCGTCTGAAGAATAATGAGACGATGCGCGATAATATCCGTGACCGGTCGGAGGATGTTGCTGCGGTTGAGAAGAAGCTTCAGTGGATCAAGGCTCTGTCCGACACGGCCAACGGAAAGCTGTCGGGGAAAGAAAAGATCATGCTGGAGACGTACATCCAGACCACCTATTTCGACCGGATCATCAACCGCGCGAACCTTCGCCTGATTACCATGTCGGGCGGCCAGTATGAGCTGACAAGGATGAAGGAAGCCGCCAATGCGAAGAGCCAGAGCGGCCTGGACCTCGGGGTCATAGACCATTACAACGGATCTGAGAGAAGCGTGAAGACTTTGTCCGGCGGAGAGTCATTCATGGCGTCGCTGTCTCTCGCACTCGGCTTGTCGGATGAGGTCCAGTCGTCGGCGGGCGGAATTCAGGTTGACACCATGTTTGTTGACGAGGGCTTCGGAACTCTTGACCTGGAGACGCTTGAGATGGCTTACAAAGCACTCTGCGGGCTGACCGAAGGAAACCGGCTGGTCGGGATCATATCGCATGTGGCGGACCTGAAGAGCCGGATCGACAAGCAGATCGTAGTGACGAAAGAAAAAAGCGGGGGCAGCCGCATAGAGATCATTTTAGATAACTGAAATATACCGCGAAGGTAAAGCGGACAGGAAAGAGAGAGCAAAGCGATGGGAAGACACAGAGCGCAGGACAAGACTGCGGACAGGACAGCGGACAGGACAGGAGGGCATAACAGGACTTCAGGCAGGACAAGAGAGCATAACAGGACTTCGGACAGGACAAGAGGGCAGAACAATGCCGCGTCTGGACGTTCAGCCATCCGGGAGAACGAAAAAATGGAGCGTAACCTGAGGTTAAATATCCAAAGGCTTGGAAAGACTTTGACGGTCATTTGCAGGATCGCAAGGATCATCTTTGTTATCCTCACCGTCTTTAGTCTGATGGGGGCTGTTGCCTGTATCGCTGCGCCTGGGGCGATCCAGTATATCCAGCTTTTCTTCAGCCAGAATACGATATATTTACTGCTAAATGAGTTCATTGAGCTCGGCTCCATGGACCCGAAGTTTGCGGGAGCTATCGGCTGCGGCATTTCAGCGATCACATTTACAATGTTTTCCCTATTTACCAGGGGATTTCAAAGGATGATCTCATCGCTCATTGAAAGCGAGAAGCCATTTACCCGGGAGACTGCAAAACGGATTCGGAGGGCGTCCTTTCTGGTCCTTCTCGCCGTGTTTTACAATCCTTTCGCAGGCCTCATCATTTTCCTTATTGCTCTGCTGCTTTCCTATCTGGTGGATTACGGGGCGTACATCCAGGAGAAGGCGGATGCAACAAGCGGGATCCAGGAGGAAATGATCGTTTCATTTGCGGAGATTACGGAGAATAAGTCGGGGCAGACCGGTCAACATATCCGGAGGGTGAGCGAGTATTCAAAGATCCTGGCGCTGGAGATGGGGCTTTCCCCCGAACAGGCTGAGGATCTCAGGCTGGCCTCCACCATGCATGATATCGGGAAGCTTATGATTCCGGGGGAAATACTGGAAAAGCCGGGAAGA
>JAILID010000045.1 GCA_024695465.1 Lachnospiraceae bacterium
TTTTACGGCCTGGGGCTCGCTCTTTGAGTGCCTGCAGCTTAAGGCAGCGGATACGCTGCTCATCCGCGGGGCGACCTGCGCGCTCGGGTACGCAGCCATGCAGATCGCAAAGGCGCTCGGCTGCAGAGTGATCGCGACGACGCACCGCGAGGCCAAACTGAATCTTCTTGCCGGGGCGGACGAGGCGGTGCTCGACGACGGGAAGCTGACCGGCAGGGGCCGCGGGGTGACGAAGGCGCTCGACCTCATCGGGCCGAAGTTCCTGAAAGATACACTGACGGCCGTGGAAAAAGGCGGAATCGTGTGCCAGACCGGGCTTTTGGGCGGCGTTTACACACTCACTGGGTTCGACCCGATTAAGGATATCCCGAACGGGGTGTACCTGACGGGATTTTTCTCGAATTATCCGACGCAGAAGGTGATGGATGAGATTTTCATTTTCCTGAAGGAGAAGAAGCTTGTGCCGGTGAGCGGCAGAGTGTATGATTTTGAGTGTATAAGGGACGCGGTCGCCGCGCAGGATGCGGGCGGCGTCGACGGAAAGATCGTTGTGAGGGTCTGAAGGAGGCAGGATGGATCAGAAGGAGAGGCTCACTTACCTGGTAGAACAGTTTAAGGCGGATTCCGTGGAGTACCGGAGCCTTAGAACGCCGGCGGACGAGGCCGGCAAAAAGAGGATCCTGCGCTCGCTCATGAACATTCGGATGCCGCGGAAGCTCCCGGAGGGGGTGCTGGAGGTCCAGGACGAGTATCTTAAGGAGCGGAACCGTGAAAACGGGATCGTGGAGGTCGCGGACATCCCGACAATTGAGGAGCTCGGGAGCCGGCACTCCTTCGGGGACAAAATTTCAATCTGGCAGGGCGACATCACGCGCCTTGCGGCGGACGCGATCGTGAATGCCGCGAACTCCCAGATGCTCGGCTGCTTTGTGCCGATGCACACCTGCATCGACAACTGTATACACACCTACGCGGGCGTGCAGCTGCGGGCGGAGTGCGCCCGGCAGATGCGGCAGCTCCGGGTCCGGTTCGGGTCCGACTATGAGCAGCCGACCGCGGTGCCGATGCTGACGGACGGGTACAACCTCCCGGCGAAAAAGGTGGTGCACATCGTGGGGCCGATCGTTTCGGGGAGGCTCACGAAGGCGCTGGAGATGGATCTGGCGGCCTGCTACCGAAACACGCTGGATCTGTGCCTTGAAAATGAAATTCGCTCGGTTGCCTTTTGCTGTATCTCGACGGGGGTTTTTCATTTTCCGAATGGGAGGGCGGCTGAGATTGCGGCCGAGACCGTGACGGACTGGCTCGCGGGGCATCCTGGGGCTATGGAAAGGGTGATCTTCAATGTTTTTAAGGACGAAGATAAGAACATTTACGATGGGCTGCTATAGACATCAGGTGCCAAAATAATGCGAAAATGCATATATTTTGAAAAACAAAATTGACGAATATGCGGAAAACGGCTAGAATAAAATTAACGATTTTGAGGAAAGGGCATATTCGTCGTGTTTAAGAGAAAGATATACAGTCAATTACTAAAATGGAAGCAGGAATCTGCAGGGAAGACCGCATTGCTTATAGAGGGACCCAGACGTGTGGGAAAATCTACCATTGTCGAGGAGTTTGCCAGAAACGAATATGAAAGTTACATACTTGTTGACTTCTACACTGCTTCCCCTGAGACAAAAGATCTGTTTGATAATCTTTCGGATCTGAACTATATCTTTTTGCAGCTCCAGCTGACATACCGGGTCAGCATTAAAGCGAGGAAGTCATGTATCGTATTTGATGAAGTACAGCTCTGCCCCAAGGCAAGACAGGCGATCAAAGCGCTTGTGAAGGATGGGAGATATGACTACATCGAAACGGGCTCTTTGATTTCGATACGAAAAAATGTAAAAGACATCCTGATTCCCAGTGAGGAAAAGAAACTTCACATGTATCCTATGGATTATGAGGAGTTCAGATGGGCTTTGGGCGATGAGGTGACCGTTCCTATGCTCAAAGAATTGTATAATGCAAAGCAGCCAATAGGGCAGGCGGCTTATCGAAAAATGCTCAGGGACTACAGGCTGTACATGCTTGTCGGCGGAATGCCTCAGGCAGTAGAGAGCTACATTGAAAATAATGATTTCAGCAAGGTCGATGATGTAAAAAGGGATATACTGACGTTGTATGAAGATGATTTTCGAAAGATAGACCCTACCGGGAAAATATCCATGCTGTTTGATGCAATACCGGCTATGCTTATGGGAAATGCATCGCGTTATCAGGTATCCAGTGTGTTGTCCGGGAGCAGAGCCGGGGACATTTTGGAACAAATTTCTGAACTTAAGGATTCAGGAACGGTTCTGATATCGTATCATGCCAACGATCCCGGAGCAGGAATGGCGCAGAATAAGGATCTTACAAGATTTAAGATGTTTACGGCAGACACCGGTCTGTTTGTGACGCTGGCATTTAAGGATAGAGATTTTACAGAAAACGATATTTATGCAAGGCTTTTAAATGGTAAGCTACAGGCTAATCTTGGCTATCTTTACGAGAATATGATCGCGCAGACCCTTGCTTCGAATGGACATGAACTGTATTACTATACGTTTCTTAATGAGAAATCCAGGCATAATTACGAAGTCGATTTCCTGATTGCAGAAAAAAATAAAATTTCGGCTATAGAAATCAAAAGCTCCGGATATAAGACGCATCCATCTATAGATGCATTTACAGAAAAATTCAGCGCAAGAATCAACCGTGAGATACTCATTTATACGAAGGATTATCGGCGTGAAGGGCAGATAGAAATGCTGCCTGTTGTTATGGCACAGTTTATTTAACAAGGACGAAGACAGGGAATACTATGAAAAAGAGTTATTTTGAGCAGCCGGACGGCTACCGCGAGACGATCGAGCGGGGCGTCGGCGGCATCTACCGCTTCCGGGGCGTCACGAGAGGGAAGCTCACCCGTAAGGAGGCTCTTGCGCGGCTCAAGGAGGCGCTTGCAGCGGCGGACGCGGTCGTGATCGGGGCAGGCGCGGGGCTCTCGACGTCGGCGGGGTTCATTTACACCGGCGAGCGGTTCGAAAAATGGTTCCCGGACTTTATCGGGGAGTACAGAATTCAGGACATGTACGGCGGGGGCTTCTACCCCTACCCGACGAGGGAGATCTTCTGGGCCTACTGGGCTCGGTACATCTACATCAACCGGTACCTCGATCCGCCGAAGCCGGTCTATGAGGACCTTTTTGGGCTGGTGAAGGACAAGGATTACTTCGTCATCACGACGAATGTGGACCACTGCTTCCAGAAAGCCGGGTTCGACAAGAAGCGGCTCTTCTACACGCAGGGCGATTACGGGCTGTTTCAGAGCGTGGATCCGGCAAACCGGGAGACCTACGACAATGAAAAATGGGTCTCCGACGCGATGGAGGCCCAGGGATTTGTGA
>JAILID010000068.1 GCA_024695465.1 Lachnospiraceae bacterium
GCACGGCAGGCTCTTGGTATAGAAGAAGTTATTTCCGACACTGACCATCACATCCACATGCCCGGTCTTCACAAGCTGTTCCCTGATATCCTTGTCTTTTCCCTGGCTGTCCGTAGCAGAACTCGCCATGACAAAACCGGCCCTGCCGCGCTCGTTTAAGTAGGCGTAGAAATAGGAAATCCATAGGTAGTTCGCGTTACCGAATTCCTCAGCCTTATTCACAGCAGGAAGCCCGAATGGCAGACGCCCTGCATTCTGTGCAGCCTCCGATTTAACCTTGTCCACGTTAAACGGAGGATTGGCCATCACATAATCACATTTTCCCGCGAGGTTATGCGCATCGTGATAGAAGGTATTCGCCTCATCGCCAGACTTGATGACGCCGGTCAATCCATGAACAGCCATGTTCATCAGACACAGCTTGGCATTGTACTCCACCTTTTCCTGCCCGAAGAAGGTCATCGCCTTATTGGCTGACATTCCTTTGCTATTTACAAAATCGCCTGACTGTACAAACATGCCCCCACTGCCGCAGGCGCAATCCAGGAGTGTACCCGAAGTTGGCTCAATCACATTGACAATCATTTTCACCAGCGATTTCGGAGTAAAGAAGACGCCGTCATCAGAGGCGACAACCGGAGCAAACTTTGAGAGAAAGTACTCATATATCCGCCCGATAACGTCTCCGCCAACATCGTCCAACGCATTGTTATTGAAGATGCGGAGAAGCTCGGACAGAAGATCATCAGAAAAAATAGTATATTCTTTAGGCAGAACGCCCACCAGCTGCTCCGACTGAGCTTCTATTAGCTCCATGGCATTGTTGACAACCTCTCCCAAAGAGCCAAACTTGTGTCCATCTTCGGCTGCTATATCCGCGTCTGCAATATTCTCCGGTAAATTGATGAGATAAGAATACTGAGCCTGTTGTGGAAGGAAAAGCGCACTCTTTTCCGCGAAGTCAGCCGCAGTGATCGGCATCATGATCCCGTTCCTCACGGGTCGATCCTTCATCAGTTCTGCCTCGACCTTCGTGAATCTGCTATAGGCGTAACGCAGAAATATTAATCCCAGCACCGGCATGCAATACTGCTGGGATGTTAATTTTGAACCGGCACGCAGTAAATCGGCGGATTCCCACAGATCCGCCTCCAATTTCTTTATGGCCTTATTTTCCATTAGTTTCCCTCACACGTTACGTCTTTAGTAATTTCAATCAAGTCAGAAATCCCACAGTCAAATAGCTTACATAGCTTCTCAACTGTGTCATAATCGATTCTTCGGGCCTTATCATTATATAAATTTGATACGGCGTTCCGGGATAGCCCCGTTTTCTCATGCACCGCCTGTATTGAATAACGGTGTTTTCCCATCAAGGTTGATAGGGTACAATGAACAGACATGCAGACCTCCACCTTCACAGCAGCATAATGACATGTTTCCATGTTATTATACGGCAAATATAAAGCAATGTAAACTTTTTCATGGAGATTTGAGAAAAAATAGCCTCTGGCGCATTTGGCTGCGTCAGAGGCTGTGTCTCTTTTTGTCTGTGAATTACTTCAATGACCCGAACTAATTATTTGCCGTCATCTTCGCACGCATTGGCTCAAGGAACTTATTAAGCCACTGCATACTCTCATCGCTGTTCATTTCAAGCATCTTTTGAACTGCTGCGTCAACATCCCTGTAGTCACCATATCCAAATTTCCTGTTGGTCCAATTGCTGCGAATGTTGTACTGGTCTACCGGATCATCCCCTGAATCCCAATCTAAAAAACTGTCTATAAATTCTTCAAGCCTCACACCCGGTGTAGACTTCTTTCTCTTTATGATTTCCACTCTCGCAATTGTGTCGGTGTAGTCGAGGACCCGGTTCCCTGAGGGACAAAATTCAAGCATTCCTTCCCTTATCGCTCTAATAAAAGTATCTGCCTCCATCCCGCTCGTCCGTCACAGCCTTGCCAGATACCTGGCCCGGTCAGCCGCGGGAATCTTCAGGAGATCCATGGCCTGCTGGGCGCTGTATTTAAGACCGGACATTATGTTGCGGATGCTTTCGAGAAGGGCGGAGTCCACACCTTCCGCGCGGCCAATCTCGATACCCTCACTTATGGATTCCTGCCTCATGTCTTCGATTGCCTTGCACATGTCAACTTTTCCCTCCCTTTCCTCAAATTTCAGTTTTGCCCCGGTGACCGTGTTGATCAGGTTAGCCGTATCCGGCTCGATATAGCGGAAACGATCGTCCCTGTGCACGATCCCATCCATCTTCCCCTTGTACCTCTGGTTCTTGATAAAGTGGAGCAGCGGGCCGACATCCGTCCTGAACCTGCGAAAATCTTCATCCCGGATATTGCGGGGCGCGATCACGTTGATCTTATAATCCGACACAAACGACAGAAGCCGTGCTTCGGTCTCCCCGAACATCAGGTTCGATCACCTGCTCCCCGTCGTAAATCAGATAGTTGAAGACGTCGGCGAAACGCTCGTCCCCTTAAAGCCGCACGGGGTAGCTGAAACCTGCTCTTTTGTCCATCGTCCGCCTCCGCTCATACAGTAAAGCGTCTTGTGGAAGCAATGGACAGATCATCAGTCAATCCTTCGATTTCGGTTAGAATTTCCGCAGCTTCCTCATCAGAGGCGTCCTGTACATTTACGGTCAGCCGGTAGAAAGGATCGCTCTTTTCTCCCTCGTAATTCAGCTGCAGTCGAGATAGGTCTGCATGTCGAGGAAACGCTGAACGCTCAAATCCACCAGTGGGAAAGCAAAAGCGGCAGCGCTCTCCTGCCTGATCTGCACGGCGTCAACTGCCGAGCCGAGTCTGTCCCCATCAAGGAACCCCGGCCGGAAATACGCAAGCGTGATATGCGGTGTGATTTGGTATGGGAGTTTCACAATATAATCAAAACGTCGGTGACATTCCTGCAGAAGCCGAAAGTCTTCCTCCGACCCGGGACGCAGCAGCAGCACCAGGGACTTGGACACCATATTAACAATCCTGTCCGCAGTGAAATGGATCTCGGCTCCGGGGAATTCGTGACAAATCTTCTCAGCAGTTTCCACTGCCCGGGAAAGACTGTCCTCCACTTTCTGGTCATATTCTTCCGGGCTGCCGGAAAACTGCTCCGGTGACAGCAGGTCATGGAGCGTCATATGGGTAGTGCTCCGCGGCAGGGGATCAGCAAGAATACACGTATCGGACAGGAGTGCGAACAGTGAGTCTTGGATTCGATTTACGATTTCACAACCGTATTCGTCCGCTTTAAACACGACGGTGCTTCCCATAAACGGAAGATAATGACCGCCCGGCGTCACCTTCCGTTCAAGATCCGGCGCGGTCTGAAAATGCCCGGAAATCGGTTCTTTCTTCCACATCGTTCTCTGTTCGTATTCAGAAATAAGATTCATAGTATACTATCCCCCTATAAGCTTCTTTTATACCTGTCTTCAGAATTTCCGATCAGTTTCTATACATCTCCGGGCTTCCCTCCGCCCAGTCAGCCTGTTGCCGTACTTGCGCGTGATGGCCAACGGCTCCTCACAGCAAATTATAGTCGCTGC
>JAILID010000081.1 GCA_024695465.1 Lachnospiraceae bacterium
CAAGAATCCGGGGATCCGCACCGCTTCAGCGGCGTTCTGACCGGAGGCCGGCCCCGCCGCATCCGCGGTTGTAATTCGGGCCAGATTTCCAAAAACCACGGTAAATACAATCGTGGTCATAAGCGGCTGTATAATCGCCCACAAGGGTCCCAGAATGGTCTGTTTGTATTTGGATACAAAATCCCGCTTCACAAAAAGCCAGATCAGGTCCCGGTATTTCAGAAGTTCATGAAAGTCCCCCTTACCGCCGCTATCGGCGGTGATTACAGTTTCGTATTTCATATCAAGATCGCCCATCTCCCTTGAATCATAGGCCGCGGCATGGCATTTTCAAAAACGTCTTCATCTTATACTAAATCGACTCTCTTTGCAAGTATTGCTTCCCTTGTCCGGGCTTCTTCATTTCCCGAAAAGTTCTTCTTGAAATTGCGTCCCTGATGATTTACCATCTTCTTAAAAATACAGGCAGCCACGGAGGATCGCTTCGCGGTCCAAAAAAAAAACGGAGAGAACCCATGAACCAATGCGAACGATGTGCCTATTTTGCCTATGACGAGGATTTTGAAGATTATATCTGCGAGGCGGATATGGACGAGGATGATTACGCCCGGCTGATCAGCAGCCGCGGAGCCTGTCCCTTCTTCCGGGACGGGGATGAGTACAAGGTCGTACGGCGGCAGATGTGAGGTGAGAGAATGGCAAAAGCAAAAACAGAAGTCAAGACCAACGCCATGCGGATCCTGGACAACCTGGGCATCCCCTATGAGGCGCAGTCCTACGAATGCAGGGAGTTCGAAGACGCCGGAAAGACGGCGGACCTTTTGGGACTTCCCCACGAGAAAGTCTGCAAGACCCTGGTCTGCCAGGGAAAGGGGAAGGGCTATTTCGTCTTTGTGATCCCGATTGACGCGGAGCTGGACCTGAAAAAGGCTGCAAAGAGCGTACATGAAAAAAGCGTGGAGATGATCCACGTCAAGGACATCAAGAATATAACCGGCTACGTCCGGGGCGGCTGTACCGCCATCGGGATGAAGAAGGCCTATCCGGTCCGGATCGACAGCTCTGCGGAACAGCTCCCTGATATCTACGTCAGCGCCGGCAGGATCGGCTGCCAGCTTCACCTGCAGCCTGAAAAATTAAGGGAAGCCTGCTCCGGCGAATGGGCAGATCTTACAAAGACAAAGGAACGCGGTGCCGAATCAGTATAGCAAAGGACCGCTGCAGCGGCCCTTTGCTATAAGCGTTTCTCCTCCTTTTATCCCTTGACCGCGCCGACCGAGACGCCGCCGACGATATACTTCGAGAGGATGAGATAGACGATGATGACCGGGAAGATGGAAAACGCGATCATCACATAGACCTGGCCCATATCAAATTTGAGGAAATCCGCGGAGCGCAGCTGCGCGATCAGGATCGGCAGCGTCTTTTTCGTATTGGTGTGAAGAACGAGGGCCGGCGTGAAGTAATTGTTCCAGCTGTTGACAAAGGTAAAAATGGCCTGCACCGAGATTGCCGGCTTCATGAGCGGCAGCACGATCGTGTTGAAGGTATAGAACTCGTTCGCCCCGTCTATGCGGGCCGATTCGATTAGGGAAATCGGAAGCGAGCTCGCCATGTACTGCTTCATGTAGAAGTAAGTGACCGGGGCCGCGATCGAGGGGATGATCAGCGGGATATAGCTGTCGTCTAAACCCATCCTGCCGGAAGGCTCGCAAAATGAAGTGCTGGCCGTCATCGAATAAGGGGTAAATCCCTTCGCAAAGAGCCGCCCGCGGCGCTTTACGCCTCCTGCCCGGCACACGCAAAAAGCCTCAGAGTTTTTAAGCTCTGAGGCTTTTCTTTCGCGGGACCGGGTTTTTGGCCGTCCCTTACTCCGTTTCCAGGGCTTCCGCCAGCTTCCTGCGGTAGTCTTCCTCTTCCTCCCGAAGAAGGATCCGGCTGGCGGCTATCTTCTCCGGAGGCAGGATCCCGGCGGACAGAAAGGCCAGCCGGGCAGCCGCCTTTTCCGTCTTCAAAACGACCTGCCGGTAAGCCGGGCCGATTCTGAGCAGCTTCAGGGACTCCTCCGGCGTCAGGAATCCGCTGGTGATGATCCCCATGACGTCGTAGATGGTGTCATTCGCGATGGGGCCCGCGATGACGTCGCAGCCGGCCAGGCGATCCGGCCGCCCGCCGCGATTATCCGCAAGATAGCGGAACCACTCCATGTCCCGCTCAAAACATTTTACGATCAGGCCGTCCGTATCCAGCTCGTATTGATTCACGTAAACCTCCGAGCCTTTCTTTTCCTTTGCCCATCTCTCGGAAAATGCCCGGTCGGCCGTCAGATAGAATCCCTGTCCGAAATCCGCGTTCCTGCGGCCCCGGTAAATATCGGGTTTCCTTATCTCCTGATAACCGGTGTGATACAAGCGCATAATCCCCTCCTCCCTGCCGCAGCTCACAGATCCGTCTCCGCGGCCTTGTGGAGATATTTCCGGTATTCTTCCCGGTCAATTGGAAGGGATACGGGGCCCCTCTTCCAGGCAGACAGGTAAGACGCGCACATCAGCTGCAGCGCGCCCTCGCCGGCCTCGCCGGGCGCGATGAGAGGTGTCCCCTCAAGGATCGCGGAAGCGAAATTCTCCAGCATCGTCCGGTAGGCCCGGCCGGAATCAGCCGGTCCGAAGCGCTGCTCCGTCCGCTTGATGGCCAGCTCCCGCCCGTCCGTCACCTTCGCGTTTTTCCGATACTCATCCGAATCCTGTTCATATAAGGAAAGCTCCAGCGTATTGTCCGTCAGGACCAGCTTGCCCCTGGAGCCCGAGATGGAAAGCCGCTCCATCCACTCCGCCTCGCCGGTCGAGGCGATAAAAGTGCCGGTCGCCCCATCGGGGTAGCGCATGACAAGCGTCGCCTCGTCGTCAACGGCGAAAGAATTGTATTTTCCAAACGGGATCTCCGCGTAGACCGTTTCCGGAAGGCCGAAAAGGAACTGCCAGATATCAAGGGGATGCTGGGCCTGGTTGATGAGCAGGCCCCCGCCTTCCCCGCTCCAGCTGCTTCTCCAGGAACCCGAAGCATGGTAGTATTCCGTGCGGAAGTAACGGGTCGTCTCCATAAACATCCGCCGGACCGTTCCCAGCTGCCCCTCGTCCAGAATCTTCCTGACGGCCCTGTATTTCGGGAAGGTTCTCTGCTGGAACATCATGGCAAATAAAACCCCGGCCTCCTTCGCGGCCGCGCGCATATCCGCCGCGTCCTCCGCCGTGATCCCGGCCGGCTTGTCGCAGAGCACGTGCTTCTTCAGGGCAAAGGCTTTCCCCGCCAGCTCCGGATGGGTCTTGTGGGGCGTCACGACCAGCACCGCGTCGTAAAGTTCCGGCTCCGCGAACAGCTCGTCGGCGGAGGCGAAGCATTTCGGCGCTTCCTTCCCGGAGGGCATTTTCTCCAGGGCCTCCCCGGCCCACTCCCTGGCGGCCTGGCTTCGGCAGACCATCGCGGACAGGCAAAGTCCCGGAATCTCATCCGCAAGGATCATTTCCGCGTACTTTCTCCCCATTCCCCCGGTGCCGATCAGGGCGATCCGGACAGCTCTCTTTCCTTCACTCATATTTTTTTCCTCCTTACTTCCATTCCACATCCCGCTCCGCCGGACCTGATGCGGAATCCGGGCCCGCGCCAGCCGGCGTTCCCAAATCCCGAAACTTCCTTATGGAGAGCTGCCGCAATCGGATCTGCCTTGCTGTTTTTCACTTCCGGAGGCGCAAATCCGACGCCGAAAACGCGCAGAATGAATTCCATCCTGCCGTTTCCTCTATCTTACCATCCGCCTGCGCCCCTGTCAAAGAAAGAGAAGCCTGTCAGGCCTTTGACAGACAGGGCGTTATAGGGTATCCTAGAACACAGGGGCCAAAGGCTCCCAAAGACGACTATCCGCGGAGGATCCTATGGAATATACGAAGGTCAACGTAAACCAGATGCTGGCGGCCCGGGACCGCCGGGCGGCCCGGCAGGCAGGGCTCCTTTCTTTCTACAAGCGTCCCATGGTCTCCTTTACCATGAATATCGCGGGACCGGTAAAGAATACCCCCCTCATCCGCCGGGGCTTCCGGGAAGGAAACGCGCTCTTAAGGGCGCAGCTTAGGCGCCTCGGCGCCGCCTGCCTCTTCTCGGAGACCCTGGACGAACCTACGGGTCTCGAAGCCTATTACGTCATCGACGCGCCTGCCGAAAAGCTCAAGGAGCTGACGCTTGAGCTTGAAGAAACGAGCCGTCTCGGCCGGCTTTTCGACATGGACGTGCTGGCCCCGGATGGGGAAAAGCTGGCCCGGCCAAAGCCGCGCCGCTGCCTGATCTGCGGGCTGCCCGTCCAGGCCTGCGCCAGAAGCCGCGCGCATTCGGTCCCGGAACTGCAGGAAAAGACCCGGGAGCTGCTCCTTGAAGGGCTCCGGGAGAAGGATCTTGATACCGCGGCTTCCCTGGCGCTCCGCGCCCTCCTCTATGAAGTCGCCACGACGCCGAAGCCCGGACTTGTCGACCGCGGCGGCAGCGGCAGCCACAAGGACATGGATTTTTTCACCTTCCTGGACAGCTCCTCGGTGCTGTACCCCTATTTCCGGGAATGCGCCGCCAGCGGCATGGATACGAAAACCCTCTCTCCGCCGGAAACCCTGAAAGCTCTCCGGCCTCTGGGGAAATTGGCGGAGGGCCGCATGCTGGAAGCGACCGGCGGGATCAATACCCATAAGGGGGCCATCTTCTCCGTCGGAATCCTCTGCGGGGCCCTGGGCCGTCTTGACCGGGAGCTCTGGGCGGATCCCGCCCGGGTTCTCTCTGAAGCGGCCGCCATGGCCGCCGGCATCACCGGCCGGGAGCTTGCCGGGCTGAAGGCTGAGGACGCCGGCACTTCCGGCAGCCGCCTCTTCCTCAAGTACGGAATCAGCGGAGTCAGGGGCCAGGCCGAAGCCGGCTTCCCCAGCGTCCTCTCCTGCGGCCTCCCCGTCCTGGAAGAGGGCCTGGCCGCCGGCAGGAGCATCGACGAGGCCGGGAGCGCCGCGCTTCTGGCCCTTTTGGCCCGCACCCCGGACACCAATATGATCGCCCGGGGCGGCCTTGAAGCCGCAGAAGAAGCCAAAGCACGGGCCCAGGAACTGCTCTCCCGCAGCCCCTACCCGGACGCCGATACGATCCGGGAGTTGGACCGGGTTTTCATTTCCCAGAATCTCTCTCCCGGAGGCTGCGCCGACCTGCTCGCCCTTACCTACCTGCTGCACTTTCTTCGCGAAAGCGGGGAGTCCTGAGGCGCTTGCCTGCAAAGCCCCTTCATACCCGCAAGAAAAAGGCCTGCCCGAATGACATCGGACAGGCCTTTTTCTATATACGCTTCCTTAACCTTTTTCCCGCTTCAGCCGAACAGGCTTATAAGCAGTTTCTTAAGCCCCGTCAGCTCCGCGCCCTTTTCCGCCCTGAAAGGTTCACAGTAGCCAAGTCTCTCGGATCTGGACCATTCAGGCTCCGTGCTGATCGTGTGGTAAGTAGTGAAAAATTCAACAGGGTACATCGTCATCGTACTGCCTCCTCTCCTTGCGGAAATGCTTTCTTCCGCTTGCAAAATCCTTTACGTTTATGTATCTTATAACTATATAATACCGGAAATTTTCCGGATTTCCATGGGCCGCGCCCCCAAATAAGGCGGGTCCCATATGTGCTGACAGCACAAAACGCAAGGAGGAGACATCATGGGTTTTACGATTGAAGATCTGATGACGGTATCCGCTTCCCGCTACCGCATGGAGCTGATTGCCGGAAAGAGAGGCTGGGCCAATTCCATCAGCTGGATCCTGCTGATTGAGGACATGACGATCCTGCAGAACTTCCAGGGCAAGGACCTGGCCGTCACCACCGGCCTGGGTTTTAAGGACCGGGAGCGCCAGCTGGCCCTGGTCCGGGAGCTGTGCCGAATGGGGGCTTCCGGCCTTATCATCAACACCGGCATGTATATCACCAGGATTCCCCGGGAAGTCATCGCTTTCTGCGATGAAAATGATTTCCCGCTTATGACGGTTCCCTGGGACATCCAGCTCTTCCAGCTGATCAAAGACATCAACATGCGGGTCCTGCTCCAGGGCATGGCGGACGAACAGATCGTGGAGGCGCTGGTCAAGGCCATAGAAGGGGCCGACGACGCGGGCCGCTTCCGCAAGGAGCTCCTGCCCTATTTTGACGTGGACGGAGACTTCCAGGTCGTCCTGATCAAAACCGGGGATCTGGACGCCATGGACACGGTGGAGAGACGAAGGATCGCTTTCCAGATCCAGATCTACCTGGAATCCATCAGCCATAACGCCTCCTTCTTCTACTATGACGCCGCGTTTGTCCTGGTCGCCAATGACATTCCGGAGGACTATCTCCGCGATATCCTGGGGCGTTTCCTGAACCGCCTGTCCCTCCGGCTTCCGGACCGCAAGCTCTATGTCGGCGTCGGCAGCCTCATGAAGGACATCTCCCGCCTCCACCTGGCCTATCAGAGGGCCCGGGCCGCCGCGGATATGGCCGCCCGTTCGGAAAAGAACATCGTCTGGTTCGACGAAATGGGTATGTACCGCATGCTCTGCATGATTCCCGATCCCCTGCTGCGCGAAGAGATGGGCCGCGGCCTCTTGAAGCCCCTTCTGGACTATGACCGGCAGCACGGATCGGACTACGTCCAAATGCTGGAAGTCTATCTGGAGAGCGGCGGAAGCATCAAAGCCGCCGCGGAAAAGACCTTTACCCACCGCAATACCGTCATCTACCGGATCGGCAATATCCGGAAGCTCCTGAACTCCGACCTGGACAGCCCCGAAGACAGGCTCCGCTTCAGGATCGCCTGCATGCTTCTCCATATTGAAGAACAGGCCGCCAACAAGGCAGGCCGGCTAGTCCTGTGACAGGAACTTCTGATAGGTAAGATCGATCGCGAAAGCCCCGAGGGGCGCGGTCAAAAGGATCGCGATAACGGAAACCGTAAGAACGATCTGCCCGCACGCCAGTCCCATGGAAAGCGGCAGGCCGCCTATGGCGGCCTGGACCGTCGCCTTCGGCGTATAGGCCAGCATGCAGAACAGCTTTTCCTTAAAGGAAAGGCCCGCCGCTAAGGTGCAGCAAAAGACCCCGAGCATACGGAAGAGCAGCACCCCGAGTATGAGAACAACCGCGGTAAGCCCCGCGCTTTTCGCGCTTTCAATCGCCACGGACGCGCCCACCAGGACAAACAGGAAGATCTCTGCCGGGACCCACAGCTTGTCAAAAACGCCCGAAAGCAGGGCGGCGGTATCCGGCCTGGTCCTCTTGAGCTCCGTCCCGAGGGCCATGATGGCAATGAGGCCCGCAAAAGGGATAAACGCGGCGTCTTCAAGCCAGTTCAGGAAAAAGCTCACCGCGAATACAAGGACCGTACAGAGCGTGACCGTCAGCCTGCCCTTCTCAAAAAAGGCTCCCAGCAGCAGGCCCGCGCCGATACCGGCGGCGATCCCAATCAGGATGGACAGGGGAATATTCGCGAAGCTTACCCATGAGACGGCCTCGCCTCTGGCAAGCCCGGTAAAGGTGGTGAACATTACAATGACAAAGACGTCGTCCACAGACGCGCCCGCCAGGATCATCTGCGGGATCCCCCTGGCCGTCCCCCTCTTCTCGTCAATCAGGCGGATCATCCGGGGAACCACCACCGCCGGCGAAACCGCGCCGATAACGGAGCCCAGGATGGCAGAGTCCAAAAGAGACAGGCCCAGCAGCCTCGGCGCGAGCAAAAGCATCCCCGCGATTTCAAAGCAGGCCGGCAGGAAACACATGAGAAGCGCGGGCCGGCCGACCTTTTTTAAATCGGATACATCCAGCTTCAGGCCCGCCCTTATGAGGATGATGATAAGCGCGATCCGCCGCAGCTCCGCAGAAATATTCAGGATGCTCCCATCCAGCAGGTTAAGGACATGGGGACCTGCGATAATGCCGGCTATGATCATGCCGAAAAGCGCCGGGAACCTGATTTTTTTGCAGAGCCATCCAGACAAAAGTCCGGAAAACAAAATGATTGAGATACTGATCAGCATAGACAACCCTCCTTCTTGTCGAGAAAAAACGAACCTGCCCCGGCCGGGGCCGCGCCCTCATGCTCCTACGCGCCGCGGCATAAAAAAAGCTGACAGCTTCTGCGTCTGAAATCGCAGAAGTCATCAGCTTTCATAAGCGGTTCAGGATAAACATCCAGGGGAGAACTTCATTCCCCGTTCCACAATCATATCCGATTCCGCCCGGAAAATCAAGGCTTTTCTAAAGAAACAATTTACAGACGCGCGCCGGCTCTGCTCATTCATTTCCCTCACATCCCCTCAGCGTCTTCCGAAGGCGCTTATTGTGATACATCATTTTATCCGCGCGCCTCATCGTATCGATCACGTAGAGATCCTGCTCCGGATCGAAAACTGCTATGCCCGCCGTGACGCTGACCTTCTGCCATTCATTTTCCGCCTTCTTACAAATCTCCTTCTGGGCCTCCTCGAACTGCCTCAGCAGCTCTTCCCGGTTCTCGTAATCCTCGCCCTCAAGGATGACCGCGAACTCATCCCCGCCTATCCGGTAGACCGGGCTGCGCGAAAATACCCGGCAGATCAGGCCGCTCGCCGCTTTCAGATACTCATCTCCCTTATCATGCCCGTAACGGTCGTTGATGGTCTTTAAATTGTCGCAGTCAAAGACGCCGACCCCGAACACCGGCTCCTCCCCGGGCAGGTCCCTTTGATCCTGCAGCTCCTGGATGGCGTCAGCGTAAGCCCCTTTATTCCGCACGGAGGTAAGGGCGTCGATATACACGCGCTCATTGAGATCGCTGATATGCTCGCGAAGATGCTCGACGAGGCGCTTAAAGGTCCCGGTAAGCGCCCCGACCTCATCCTTCCGGCCGTAATGAAGGACAAGGTCATAGTTCCCCCGGTCCACCTGCTCCGCAGCCGCGGTGAGCTCCAGCAGCGGTTTCGTGAGATGATCCGCGTAACGCATGGCAAGGATGCTTACGACCAGCAGCACGAATGTGGAGACGGCCAGAACCTCCCGGATCATCCGCAGCCACTCATTATTCAGTTCTGCTGACGGGACCGCGACAAAAAGACGCATCCCGTTGCTCAGGGGAAGCCAGACCCCCAGCTTTTGCTGGTTCCGGTAGGTATAATGAATATAGGTTTCCTCATCAATAAGGCCTTCAGGCGCCTCTTCCCTGTTCTCCTTCTGGCCGGAGACATCGAGATAAGGATGATAGATGAGCTTTCCCTTATCGTCCGTAATAAAGGCGTAGCCGTGGTCATAGAGCCGGATATCCGAAACCTCCCGGACCACGGTCTCATAGTCGATCTCGATCCCGATCACGCCTAAAAAGCGGCCGTCCCAGTAGATCGGGACATTGTAGGAGATAACCCTCACGTCCAGGTTGTCCGTGATATAGGGCGGCAGCCAGATCGCTTTTCCCGTTGCTTTTGGGACTGTAAACCAGACCAGCCTGGTGACGTCGTTCGTGTCGTAAAGCGAGATATCGGTCACCTCATGCTCCGTAAAACCCCTGCCGTCCAGGTTGGTATACCAGAAGCCCTTCGTCGTATCGGTGACTTCCGGATCAACCCTGAAATAATAGGTCAGGACCCCTGCGGTCTGAAGGGCGGCGTTTCCGAAAAGGCTGCGGCTCCGCTCCACCTGGTTGCCGAGCTGCTCGTAAGGGACCCCTTCCAGGCCTTCCTGCACCAGACCGGCAACCGTTTCGACAGACTGCTCCACGCTTTCAAAATAGGAATCCAGATGGTACTCCCCTGTTCTGCAAAGCAGAAGGAGCATTTTGTCGGCATCGCTGCGGCCTATGTTCCGGATGGAAATAACCCCGATGGCCGCGGCAATACCTGCCGAGATAATCGCCGCGCATACGGTAAGCATCGTGATTTTTGTCTTAATTGAATTCATATCGATTAACCTCTGAGAAAATTGATGAATCAGCCGGCAGTCAGTTCCCTGCTGATTCGGCTTGCAGCTGTTTCCCCCTCATCCCCGGCGGACCTTCGGCCGCAAGCGGGCGCTGAAGCCTTTTTAAGCGCGCGGATATTCCCCTTAGTCTGCCTGCCGATATAGAATCCCCTCTTCCTCCTTAACAGAGCCCTGCTCCTTAAGGAACTCCAAAGCCTCCTCAAACCTGGCCGCAATCGCGTCCCCGATCCGGCTGAAGCCCAGCAGGTTTGCCAGGGTCTTATAGAGCCCCTCCCGGTTCGCCGTAACATTCTGTTCGATCAGTTCGGCCAGCCCTCCGGCCAGCTCTTCAATCGAGATATAGCGTATCTCGCGCTTTACGCCCGGAATCCGCAGCTTCACAGCATCCTTTCCCTCAAGATAAAGGAAGCCGTTCCGGCGGAGGATCCCCATGTTTTCGCAGCGGAACATCCGGCGCTTATATTCATCCAGAACGACCCTGGTGACCTTTTCCCTTTCAAAATAACCTACGATTCTCTTTAAGAGAAATTCTTCCGAGAGCGGCGCTTCCGTTTCAAGGAGCTCCCGGATCCCCGCCTGAAGAGAGTACCGGTTCTTCCGGAGCAGCTCCATCGCGTCAAGCTGCCGGTAAGGAGGAAACTCAGCGGGCGTCTCCGTGATCTCACGGACGAATCTTTCCTCCGCATCCTCCGCGGCGCTCAGCGTCCTTTCGGGACTGCTTTCCGAAAGCGTCTCCTTCGGGTCATCGCTTTCCGAAAGCGCGTCTTTTGCCGCCTGCAGCAGCCTTTCCTTTTCCACGGACTTATTCCGGTACCAGTCCGTAGACCAGATCCGGTAAAACTTCCAGCCCATCCGCTCCAGGACCCGCTGCCTTATGCTGTCCCGGTCCCTCGCGTTCCGGAAGCTGTGATAAGAGGCCCCGTCGCATTCGATGGCCATCCGATAATTTGAGCTGTCCGGCTTGCGAAGGCCCAGATCGATCCGGTAGCCGGAACAGCCCACCTGGGTATCCACGCAAAAGCCCTCTTCCCGCAGGAAATCGCAGACTTCCTGTTCAAAATGGGAGTCAAAAGAATCCCCGCCCCGGACCGTAAGGGCGCGTTCGAGAGCCTGCTCGCCGTTCTGCGCGTAATCCAGATAGGCGCGGAGCAGCCTTACGCCTTCCGATTCCGTACTGCCAAGATTGATGTCCGTATAGCGGATGGAAGAGACCAGCTGCACGTTGTCCTTCGCCCGGGTAACCGCGACATTCAAGCGGCGTTCCCCTCCTTCGCGATTCAGGGGACCGAAATTCTGGATAAAGCGGCCCTGGCTGTCCTTCGCGTAGGCGACGCTGAAAATGATCGTATCCCGCTCGTCCCCCTGGACGGTTTCCAGGTTCTTGATGAAAAAAGGCTCTTCCCGATCCGACTTGAAAAACCACTCGCGGGAGGGATCCTCCTCCCTTTTCCTGGACAGCATGAGATCGATCAGCCTCTGCTGGGAGGCGGAAAAGGCCACGACGCCCAGACTCCGCTCCGGATATTCCTCAATGTTCCGGAAGATCAGGTCGACGATAAACTGCGCTTCCGCCTTGTTGGTCTTGCTTTTTCTGTCAAAAATGCCGTCAACGAAATAGTAATCGACGCCGATCCCCTTGCGATCCTTCGAGGAGGAAGGAAAGGTCACGAGGCTGTTGCTGTAGAAATTCAGGTTGGAAAACGCGATCAGCTGCTCATAGTGGCTGCGGTAATGCCAGGCCAGCCGCACGGTCGTGAAGACCGAGCTGCAGACGTCCAGGATGGATTCAAAATCCCCGATGTCCCCAAGCTCCTCGTCTTCCTCATCGATATCCACCGCCGCGTTGAAGAAATTGCTGGGCGGCATCTGCCTGGAGTCGCCGACAACGATCAGCTGCTCACCCCGGTAGATGGCTCCGATCGCGTCCTGGGGAAAGATCTGGGAAGCCTCGTCGAAGATGACCGTATCAAAATGAAGCTTTTCCGGATCCAGAAAAGTGCTGACGCTTAACGGAGACATGAGGAAGCAGGGCTTAAGGAGCTGCGTCAGGCTGCCGGTTTCCGTAAGAAGACGGCGGATCGGCATCTGCTTGCGCTTCTTGCTCCCCTCTCTCCGCAGGATCGAAACCGCGCTCCCGCCGGCGACCATATCCAGATTCGGGCGCAGCTGCGATAATTCAGACTGGATCTGAAGCTTGCTGATCTCATACTGCAGCTCGTCTTTCCGGCCGAATTCCTGCACGGCCAGATCCTGGCGGATCCGGGAGAAAGAGGCCAGCTCCGGCACCGCATAGATGATATTTTCGATCCACTGTTTATAGAAAGCCTTCCGGTAGGCCCCGCTGACCTCATCGGGCCTTACGCCCTCCCGGATGACAAGCTCCACATAATCCGTAAGCTCCGCCTCCCGGAGCTTTCCGAGAAGGCCCGCGAAGCTGATCCAGTTGCCAAGCTTTTCAAACGCCTCCCGGCAGCCTTCGAGCTTTGAAACGCACTTCTCATAGCTGTCCGTCTCCAGGTCCAGCGCCTCTTTGTCAAACTTCGCCCCGACCCGTCCCGCGGCCGCATCCACGGCTTCGATGCCTTCCAGAAGCCGCTCCGCGTCCTTTCGGAAGACGCCCTTCCGCTCGGCAAAGCATTCCGGGCTCATCCGGGAAATCGCCCCGAAGGAAGAGCCTTCTCCCTCGAAAAGGCCTTCCAGCACCTTGAGCGAATCCATGACGCGCCCCCAATCCGTATCCGCCCCCTTATAGCAGGGTCCGAGATATCCGGCGGCCGCCGCGTTTTCCTCAAAGCGCTCCGCCGCGGCCTGATAGCCCATCAGCTGCTCCGACAGCTCCAGGGCCTTCTGATAGCTGAGCTTTCCGCCGTCCTTCCGCAAACGCCGAAGCGCGGCTGTCAGATCCCTGTATTCGCCGCTGAACAATCGGGCGAAGAGAGAAGAGAATTCTCCGGTCAGCCTTGTATAAAGCTCCTTACCATCCGCCTCCTCCAGGAGTTCCGGATGGTAAGCCTGAAGCAGGCGATCCCGGATGGGAAGCAAACGTTCACTGCTTTCTTTCATCGCTTCCAGACGGGGGTATGCGTCTCTTAAAGCTTCCCGGGAAAGAAGCGAAGGCGTTACGACATCCGAAGAAGCCAGATAATCCAGGATCGCCTGCCATCTCTTCGTGTCTGAGAAATGAAGTTCCGGCGTCTCGTAGCTGTCCCGGATCCCGGCCGCCGCGGCCCCAAGGCGCGTAAAGCCCTCCGTAAGCAGCGCCAGATCCGCCTTTAATTCAGCCCGCCCCTCGTAGTCGATTGAAAGCTCCTCAAATCCGTACCAGGGGTTCTGCCGGTAATCCGCGCCGATGGTGGGAACATACTCCGCATACTGCTCCAGAAGCCGGACCGCCTGAAGGAGATAATCCTGCCCCCGGTCCCGGATCCCCCGGATCGCAAACGGCAGATCCGGCATCTTACGCTGCTCCGAGTGCAGCTCAAAGAGCTGGTAGAGAGAGCGGTCAATAACCTCCCGCTTCCTGTGGAGCTCCGCCGCATAGGCGTCCAGCTTAAGCTGGGCCTCCTCCTTCTGGCGGATTTCTTCCTGCGCCCCGGACGAAACCACGCTTTTGGGAATTAAAAGCGTGCGGTTCAGCTCGTCGATAACCGCCTTTTTGTTGGCCTTATGGCTGTGCAGCTCCAGACAGAAGTCGCCAAGCCCGGCCTTCTTGAGTTTTTCGAAGACGACGTTCAGGGCCGCCTGTTTCTCGGAGACAAAGAGAACTTTCCTGCCGTCATGAAGGCATTCCGCGATAATATTGGTAATGGTCTGGCTTTTTCCCGTACCGGGCGGTCCCTGCAGGACAAAGCTTTTCCCGCTCTTTGCCATCTCAATCGCCTCAATCTGGCTGGAATCGGCGTCGACAACCGTATGGAGATCGATCAGGGGATTCAGCACTTTCTTTTCCGCGGCAGGCTCCGCCGCCCTTCCCGCATCCGGAAGCGCTTCTCCCATCAAAACCCGGACGTTCCGGTTCTCAAGGATCCGATCCGCGTTCTTCTTCAGGTCTTCATACATGTTGATTTTGAGAAATGAAAAGATGCCCAGCCTGCACTCGTCAAGGATCTCCCAGCCCATTCCGCGAAGCTTTCCGAGAACCTTGTCATAATAGGCGTCCAGCGGCTCCCCGTCCTCATAGGAAGGAAGCGTCAATCCATATTCCGTCTGGAGATAGAAGCCGAAGGTCGGGTTGACGACCACGTCGTCGTCGCTGACCTCAATCTTTACGGGATCCAGGATAGAGCCGGTGAGAAGATTGACGTGCACAAGAAGCAGCGGAGCCCTGTAGAAAAACTCCGATGTTTCCTTTTCACGCCATTTCAGAAAGCCGAACGCGAGATAGGCGGCGTTGATACCCGTCTCGTCCTGCATCTCCTTCGCCTTTTTGGCAATATTTTTAACGGCCGTAATCGGATTCGGCGTCTTCGCGTAAGCCAGGAGGCAGCGATCGCTTTTCATGCGGCTGCCGTACCTTTCTTTATACGCTTCCCTGCCATTTTTTTTATCATCCCCCGGCGTCTTTACGGACTCGTTCACGCCTTCCTCCACGGAAGCCATCTCTTCACCTGCCTCCACGGAAGCCGTCCCTTCGCCTGCCCCCGCGGAAGCCATTTCTTCGCCTTCCTGCCCGGAAGCCGCCTCTCCGCCCGCTTCCCCGGAGGCCATATCCTTCCGCATCTCCTCCGTTTCCGGATCCGGGATCCCGGGGTCAAAGACCTCAAAGACGCGGCCGACCGCGCATCTTGAAAAGATACTTTCGCAATCCGGATGCAGTATCTCAGCCGAAGTAGTTTTCGAATCCTTATAATTGATGAGGTTATTCCGTTTTCCCGTATCAAATAGTTTCTCGGCCCATCTTTCCAGTTTCTTTCGATCCGCCATCCTTTCACCTGCTTTCTTCACATTCCGGCCCGGCTGAAAAAGCACGGCCGCGCAATGGCGCGGCGCGGGCTGCGATATATACCTTTTTATTATAACATAAAACAGGCTAACCTGTTAGCGTTTTGTGAGATTACTTGTTCCCCGCGGGCGGAAAGCTCTTCGCCGGCTTTCGCTAAGCGCGGAATGCTTCGGCCTGCGCTGTCATATGGCACTGGAATTGTCCTTAAGTCTGTGCTATGATAAGGAAAGCAGACTTGAATGCGCATTTGCCGTCTGCGGTTCTTCGAAGCCTTTGGGGGCACGGCTTGACGAAAACGGCCCTGACAGCGCTGAAACAACTTGTTAATCGGAGGATCCCATTATGGAGAAATACATTTTTTCGGCAGAAAAGCGATTGGCCCTTGAAAGCCTGCGACAGCCTTTTGCCGTTTATCAGTTCATAGATAAGAGGATCGTCACCCTGCTTTTGTCGGACGGTTTCTTAAATCTTTTTGGATATTCGAGCCGCGAGGCCGCCCTTTACGACATGGACAACGACATGTACAAGGACACTCATCCGGATGACGTCTCCCGCATCGCCAACGCCGCCATTCATTTTGCGGAAGAAGGCGGCAAATACGAAGTGATCTATCGGACAAAGCAGAAAACCGGATCCGATTATGTCGTCGTGCACGCCGCGGGGGAACACATCTATACGGAAGAGGGAACCCGGCTCGCCCAGGTCTGGTACACCGACGAGGGAACCTATGTGGAAAATTGCGCGGCGGAAGGCTTCGATTTAAACCAAATCATGAGCCGCGCGCTGCATGAGGAGAGCATTCTGGAAACCATCCACTACGATTTCCTGACCGGCCTGCCGAATATGACCTATTTCTTTGAACTGGCGGAAGAGAGAAAGAAAAAGATCCTGCGGGAAGGGGGGCAGCCTGTCCTTCTCTACTTTGATTTCAGCGGCATGAAATTCTTCAACGCCAAATACGGCTTCGCCGAAGGAGATAAAATGCTGCAGGCTTTCGCGCGCCTTTTGACGCGCGCTTTCAGCTATGAAGACATCTGCCGCATCGGAGCTGACCATTTCGCGGCTATCGCTGAAAATGAAGGGCTGGAAGAAACCCTGGGGCAGATCATCCGGG
>JAILID010000097.1 GCA_024695465.1 Lachnospiraceae bacterium
GCTCAACCAGATGACGCGCCGCGACCAGTTCGGGGCAGCTGCAAAGAGCGGCTTCTCCCGCCTCATGGAGATCAAAATGACCCCTGCCGAAGCCGCAAAGCTCCCTCTGGAGAAGTACCTCGGCAAGCGCGACTGGAAGGACCAGTCCGAGTGGGACTCCGTCGATCCGCAGTAACAAAGCGCAAGAAACGCATCGGAGAGATCCGATGCGTTTTTTGCCTCAATAAGCCTATCCAAGGCACTCTTTTACCGCCTCCGCAAACTTCTTCGGCTGCGAATACTAATGTAAGAAAATCCGAAATGGAACATGTTCCGCCTTTACACTCTCCACGCAACCCGGTCTCTTCTCGCGATAAACTCTGTTCCGTCTTTTGAGATTCCGGAGACGCCCGCGAACCCGCGGCCCTCGTAGAAGAGGGCGGTCTCCTCAAACGGGCCGTACTTGATGATGATCCTGCTGCCCTCGATCCGCCATGTGCCCTGGATGCAGCAGGACTCGTAGTAGCCGTCCTCGCGGAGCAGCATCGGCACCGCCGTCGAGATCCCCTGCGGGAACTGGATCGTGAAATTGATCCGCTGGTAGACGCCCGCGACCGCTTTCATCGTGAGCGCATCGCCGACCTTGCGTTCCAGTGCGCCGCCCGTCTCCTCCATGGTAAATGCGGACGCGACCGGCCAGCCCTCCTCGTTCCAGAAGATCTGGCGGATCTGCATTTCCGAAGGACCCGCATCGCGGTTGAAGCGCTTCTCGCGGATATGGTAGACAATGTAAGACTTGCCGTCCTTGTCCATGAGGACCGAGTTGTGGCCGGGCGCCATGTAGGCCTTGCCCTCGTTCCAGGTATAGCCGGCCATGATCATGTATCCCGGGTCGAACTTTGCGTCGGGCTCCTCGGTGAGGCACTTCCCGTTCATGTCGAGGAAAGGTCCGAAGATATCTTTGCTCCTGCCGACCCGGATGTTGTAGTCGGTCTTCAGCGACCCGTAGGAGACGAAGAGGTAGTAATAGCCGGTCTCCTTGTTGTAGATCATGTAGGGGCCTTCCACGGCCGTGCTGAGCCAGGCGGGCCGCCTGCAGACGCAGGTGCCGACGCCTTCTTCCGCCGCAAGGCCGGTCTCCCTGTCGAGCTTTAACATGTGGCTGCCGCCCCAGAAGGAGCCGTAGAGCATGTACATCTCGCCGGTTTTGACGTCCGTGATGATGTTCGCGTCGATCCCGTTCACCGGCAGCTTGTCCGAGGTCTTGATGACCGGGGCCTTCGGGGTGAAGGGGCCCGCCGCCTTGTCGGAGACCGCAAGGAAAATGCAGGATTGCTGCACGCCCCAGGTGGAATTCGAGCAGTAGAGGCGGTATTCATCGCCCACCTTCACGATGTCCGGGGCCCAGATGTCGTGGCCGCCGGTCCACTCCTCGGCTTCCGGGAGCACCGTTGCGACCTGCCCGAGGCCCTCCCAGTGCACCAGGTCGTCGGAGACGTAGCCGTTGGCCCTCGTCGTGTAGAGATAGTATCTGCCGCTTGTCTCATCCCGGTAGATGGCAGGGTCATGGATAAATGTTTTTTTCAATTTTTAGAACTCCTTTGCATTCGTAAGGAATGATGAACGAGTCCGCCGCAGCGGGACATATGGAATAAAGTATCTAATCATGAAATACACTATCATATCTGGATGTTTCCTGCAATCACTTTTAGAAATAGAACGCCTGGGCAGTCTGAATTGAAATTAGAGCATGAAAAAGCACCCTGGATTTTCTCCAGGATGCCCTTCATTTCCATTCTATTAATGAGTATCCTTGTCCATCAGTTCCAGCTGTCTCGACTGATCCCTCCTGACATATATCACTCCGATAATCTGAACCTTTTTGTTCCCCTCATCGATCCAAAAGTAGATGTAGTAGTTTTTTACACGATCTCTGCGCACACCCCGATCATGCCAGGGCTGCTCCGGGGTAAGGTGTATTCTGGAAGGCATTTTCTTAAGAGATTGCATTTCCGCCTTGATTGCCGCGATTGTATGATTGGCAGCAATCGGAGCAAGAAGTTCCATCTCAATATACCTGCGGATTTCCCTCAAGTGGTCTCTGGCTTGGCGGGTAATCCGAATTCCATACTCGTCCATTCAGCCCTCCAGCCCAGCTTCCAATTCCTCGAAGACCTCATCCATGTCAAAAGAATCATCCGCTTTTGCCTGGGCAAGCCCAGCCGTCATCATCTGATTAAACTCCGCAGGATCCATCTCTTCACAGGCAGGGAGCTTGGACTCCGGAATGGTGAGAGAAAACGGAATGCCACCGTGAAAAATGATTTGGCGATAAAAGGCGTCGATAGCAACAGATCTAGAAAGCCCAATCCTGGAAAGTATTGCTTCTGCCTGAGTTTTGACATTCACATCGATCCTCACATTCACATTTGCTGTTTTAATTGCTGCCATGTCAACACCTCCTTGTCGATCTCCATTATACGCTATTGTCCATTAATTTGCAATACAACTGCGTAACAATTGTATAAAACAGATCTTTCTGTAAGCTTGAGCTGCATCTTGCCCGGTGTGTAAACCCAAATAGACCGGCTGACGGCCTAAAAGTGTCCGATCGGGCAGTCTGAAATGAATTTTTTGTTTTCAGATTGCCCGAGACGGCCGACTGACGCCCTAAAAGCGCCCGATCAGACAGTCTGAAATGAAATTCTTGTTTTCAGCCTGCCCCAAGCGGCCGACTAAGGCCATAAAAGCAGACAAACGGGCAGTCTGAGATCAAATTCTTGTCTCCAGACTGCCCGTTCTCATCCATTATATCCTTTTTTCAGTAATTCGCATCCGCCCGCCGGCCGCTTTGCGAAAAAAGGCGTTATTTTACGCTATTTCAGACGGCTCAGCCTCCGCATAACTGCTGTAGGCGTCGCAGCTGCCCGCATTCGCCGACAGATCCTCCGTAGAGTAGGAAGCGACCGTAACCGTGTAAGTACTCGTTCCCTGGACATATACCGTACCGTCCGTTCCCTTAATTGTAACGATCCGATCCTGCTCATCCTCGATCGTCCCCGCGTTATAGAGCGCGTCAATCACGGAATCACCCGTCACTGTCCATTCCGAACCGGAACCGATATAGACGTTGCAGTAACCGTCGCCGCCATTTCCGGCCCAGGTCTCGTCATCCACGAAGTATCCCTCAAGCTCCGAATCATTGATCAGGTAAAAATCCAGAGTCGAAATGCTGTCGTACACGATCTTTCCTTCACAATCCTGGTCATCCGCGGTAAATACGCACTGGGCTCCGTTCGATCCGCTGCTACCCCAGCCCCTCTGGTTCGCGTTGCCGGTAACCTGCAGGAAGAAATCGTCATCCGCTGAATAATTGATGTCCACATCCTTCAGATAAAATGTACTCTCGGTATTGGTTGTATAGAAGAGACCCCCATTCTTGCTCGTCAGCGTTCCGCCAACCATATCGAATTCACTGTTTCCAACTTCTGAATCACCGGACATGCTCTGATACAGGATAACCGTCCAGGTGTTGTCGTTCTGGTCGTCATCCGGCATGTTCCCGGTCAGCTCGCAATCATAAAGGCGAAGCGTGTTGAGCCCCTCGATGCAGATTGCCTCGGAATCGGTCGCCTCCAGCTTCGCATCATGAATCGTGATATCCGCGGTCGTGTAAACGGCCGGAGACCCCGTACCATTCGAGGTATACGTTCCCCCGTCAACCACCATGTTTCCGCCGCCCCGATCGGACCGCACGGCTGCCGCGGAGCCTCCGTTCGTCGTCACGTTAAGATCATAGGCGTAAAGCGTGCCGCCCCCGGCCACATGGATTCCTCCGGAAGTGTTCTGTTCCGTCTGGATCGTGCTGTCGGAAATGAAAACCACGCTGTCTCCGTAGGAAAACACGCCCGCGCCGCCGGCCGCATCCGTTGTGATATTCGTATCGGTCACATATAAAGTCCCGTCTTTCGCAAGCAGGGCCGCGCCGACTCCGTAAAAGCTTGAATTGTCGCCGCCGGTGCTGTCGGAAGAGGTGCGGGTGACTTCCGCGTTTTTGATGGTAACGGAAGCTCCGTTATCGACAAGAACTGCATTTTCATCCGTGCCGGTCGAGGTATAGGTCTCCTGGTCTGTTGAAGCATCCGCATCATAGCTGGTCACTGCGGTATATGTGATATCAGACGCGCTTTGAGAACCGCCATTTCCCGGACCTCCCTGGCCCTCCGGCATCTCGCCCATGGAGCCTTCCGGTCTTTCCCCCATGGACCCCTCCGGTCTTTCCCCCATGGACCCCTCCGGCATCTCGCCCATGGAACCCTCCGGCATCTCGCCTGCTGATTCCGAGGAAGATGTCTCCGAAGAAAGCTCGGATTCGGCAGCCACGCTGCTGGAAGCTGCCGTGCTCTCAGAGGCGCTCTGTCCGCAGCCGGCCAGAGCCGCCGCGATCATCGCCGCGCTGATCATAAATGCTGTAAATTGCCTGTTTTTCATTTCCTACCTCCTCAAATGTCGTTCTAATTGGAACAGGATAACTATATTTCTTTTGTGTGAACAGTATGTGAAAAAAGAATTTCATACCCGTGAAAATGAAAATCTTCCGCACTTTATCAAGTCCTTCTTGGACTAAGAAACTCCTTCCTGACAACCTTTATCGGACTGCCCGAGACGTCCCACTGACGGCCTAAAAGTGCCCGACCGGGCAGTCTGGATTGTAATTCTTGTTTTCAGACTGCCCCAGGCGCCGCCCGGCGCCATAAATTAACCCAACCGTTTAAGTTTTACTGCAAATTTTCAGAGCTCTTCTGTGTTTTTATCTGTTAGTATTGACTAACTTCCGAAATTATAAGATAATTAAGTTGTGTAAGATAAAATGACACAAAACCATAAATTCAGATACATGAAAGGAGCTGCAAAATCATGAAATACAAATGTACAGTCTGCGGACATATCTATGATGAGGAAAAAACCGGCGTAAAATTCGCCGACCTTCCCGATGATTGGAAGTGCCCGATCTGCAAACAGCCCAAGTCCAAATTTGAGCCGGTCGTTGAGAACGCTGAGCTCAGCTGGGCTTCCGAGCACAAGATCGGCATTGCCTCCGATCTCGATGAAGAAATGAAGGAATTCCTCCGCGCTGAATTCGCCGGCGAGTGCTCTGAGGTCGGTATGTATCTGGCTATGTCCAGAGCCGCCATCCGCCAGGGCTATCCGGAAGTCGGCGCCTTCTACCGCCAGGCTGCTTTTGAAGAAGCCGATCACGCTTCCCGCTACGCGGAGATGCTCGGCGAAGTCGTCTCCGCCTCTACCAAGGAAAACCTTGAAGCGCGCGTCGCTGCTGAGAACGGTGCCTGCGCAGGCAAGACCGCATTTGCCAAGAAGTGCAAAGAAATGGGCCTGGACGCTCTTCATGACAGCATCCATGAGATGGCCCGCGACGAGGCCCGCCACGGCCAGGGCTTCAAGGGACTTCTTGACAGATATTTCAAATAATCAGGAAGCGAATCGGGCGGAAAGGATTTATCTCCGGCCTGTTGAAGCACAATACCTGCCTTTCGGCATACGCTGCTTTTAAAAAACCTTACATGCAAAGACTGATACGCAAAGGCGTCACACAAGCCTTCACGTATCAGTCTTGTTTTTATGATAACGGTTGTCCATGTGTCTGCGCCGGACATGCCCTAACGCCTGAACAGCGTCTCCTGAAGGGACACGTACTTGTCCGCCAGGCAGACAAGCCAGGCCTCCCGCGACATAGGAACCCGCTGGAGATTCAGCGGCCACATATGGCAGTAGATCACATGCCGGATCTCCTTATCGATCTCGAAATATTTTTCGGCGTTCCGGCAGGCCCGGCCGGCATGACTGAAGCCGTGAAGCCTGTGCGAACCATCCCCTTCTTCATGCCAGTCGTAAAGAAAAAAATCATGCAGCATGGCGCCGATCAAAAGCGTCCTCAGATTCGCGCGCAAGAACAGCGCCCGGTTGAGCCGGTAACATAGCCGGGCAACATTTTCACAATGTTCAAAAGTCGAGACGCAGCCATGCTGCTTGTATCTTTTCATTTCCTGAACATGAGCTTCCTCCCGGATCCCGGAAAGAACCTCATAAAACTCCTCATCCTCTGCGTTCACTCAGTCTCCTCCATAATCATCCTCCTGCTGTGCCGCCATGATAACACACGCGGCGCGGGCAATCTCCCATTTGCTTCGCCGCCCCCTCTCCGGATTCGGATAAACCATGCATCCGAAGCTTGCGGAGCCTGCAGTTCTGTCTTACAATCGTATTCTAGCACAAAGCTGCGGATTTTGCATCATCCTGATAACCGGAATCGCCAACAAAAGACTTCAAATTCCAGAAAGGAGTTTCCTATGACACAAACCGACTATGAACTGCTGAAAGCGCAGGCGGAAGCGCTCATCGCGGGCGTCCCCCACCTCACAGCCAACCTGGCCAATCTCTCCGCCCTCCTCTACTCTTTCCTTGAGGATATCAACTGGGCCGGCTTCTACCTTGCGGAGGGGGAAACGCTCATTCTCGGGCCCTTCCAGGGACGTCCCGCCTGTGTGGAGATCCCTTTCGGGAAGGGCGTCTGCGGTACAGCGGTTTTGGAAAATGAAACCCAGCTCGTGCCGGATGTCCACGCATTTCAAGGCCACATCGCCTGTGACGGAGCCTCCAAC
>JAILID010000107.1 GCA_024695465.1 Lachnospiraceae bacterium
GGCGGTTCCCTGATCAAACTCTCGGGAAATGACGTTCCCTCCATCACCCTGACGGCGACATCGAATATTTTCCGCACGACATTTCCGTTTGCGGAGAAAATCGGTCCCATCGGAACGCTGCTGTTCTCCTACAGCTTCCTGGCCTACGCGGCGATCATCATCGCAATCCTGGCGGCCTGGGTGCTCGGGAGGACCCGCGTCGGCCTCAATCTGCGCGCTGTCGGCGAGAGCCCGGCGACCGCGGACGCAGCCGGCATCAACGTCAACCGCTACAAGTATTTCGCGACCTGCATCGGCAGCATGATCGCGGGTCTGGGCGGCCTCTATTACGTCTTCGACTACGCGAACGGCGTCTGGTCCAACAACGCGTTCGGCGACAGAGGCTGGCTCGCGATCGCGCTTGTCATTTTCTGCGTGTGGCGGCCGAACATCTCGATCTTCGGCTCGATCCTGTTCGGCGGACTCTTCATCGTCCACAATTATATCCCGAACATCGACGTATCGACGCAGGAGCTTATCAAGATGACTCCTTATCTGGTCACGATTATCGTACTTGTCGCGACAAGCATGCGGAAAAAGCGCGAGACGCAGCCGCCGGCCTCACTGGGGCTTTCGTATTTCAGGGAAGAGCGCTGATAACGCCGGTCCTATCCTGATCTTCGTGCTTCCGCTTCGCCCATGTCCATGCAGCTGGTTTCGCGCAAGCGCGGCCGTCTGTACGGATATGGCGACCGGGCAATATCATAAAAAAAAGAAAAGACAGGGCGCTTCGGCGCCCTGTCTTTTCTGTCAATGGGAGATGATAATACTTTTTTGAATGAAATGTGAGTGCTTTGACGGAGGAAAAATTATTTGCGATAGACAACCTTCCGATCCGCCTTATCGCCCTTAACGGAAAGGGCGGGAATAGAGTCGATGAAGCGGTAGAGCTGCGAATAGCCGTAAAGCTTAACATTGAAGTTTTCATGGCGCTTGCGGATTTCCTGTCCGAGTGTGGAAAGCGCGATGCCTTTTGAGCCGCGTTTGCGGACAATATCGACGATATCCGCAATCAGCCGGTCCTCCTCGCAATCCTCTTCGCGCAAAGAGACGGTGATCTGGTTGTTTTCCTTTTTGACCAGGATGGCCGGCATATCTTCGAGGAATTTGGAGAGCTGGCTGTAGCCGAAGGTGCGGATGTCGAAATCCGGGTACTTGTTCTGAAGCTTGGAGCCGATCTCTCCGGAACCGGTCTGTTTGCCTTTATTGTCATTCTGGGTGATGATATTGACGATATCCGCTTCGATGGCCTCCTTGTCGGTCCCATTCGAAATGGTTTCATTTTCAAGAAGGTTTTCAAGCTCCGTGAAAATCGTACAGGCCGCGCGGAAAGAATCCGGAGTCTTTTTCTCCCCCATCCCGATGACGATCTTGCCGGATTCGCGGAGACGGCTGGCCAGACGCGTGAAATCGCTGTCGGAGGAGACGATGCAGAAGCCGTCTACGTTGGAAGTGTAGAGCAGGTCCATGGCGTCGATAATCAGGGCCGAATCGGTAGCGTTTTTACCAGTAGTATTCGAAAACTGCTGAATCGGAATAATTGATTTTTCGAGCAGGCGGTCGGACCAGCGGGCGTTGGCGCTGGTGGTGAAATCGCCGTAGATGCGGCGGTAGGTGATCGTTCCGTATTGCGCGAGCTCATCAAATATCCCGTTCAGGTACTTGGCGGACACATTGTCTGAGTCAATGAGCATGGCAAGCTTTCTTTCATCCATAAATATGATAAGAATCCTTTCCGTTAGAGTGTGATTCCGTTTTTCTCACAAAGAATCCGGGCTGATTCAACCGAATCAACCCCTGTTTTATTCTTGATCGGAGCAAATTCCTGTTCGCGCTCCACTTCGAAGGGAAGGCAGCCCGGCAGCTTTTTGATGAGATCCAGAATAAAGAGTTCAAATTTAAATCCGTTGGGTTCTGCCGGGACAATCGGATTGCCCTTCTCGTCGATACAAGGAATCTTCTTTCTTGCGATATGCAGAGGGAGCTCTTCCATAGACGCTTTTTTGAGGTCGTCCATGCGGAAGAGATAATTGAGAATGACGCCGTAATTGTAAGAGGGCTCCCCGTCTTCATCCTTGGCGTCGAGGAGCGCATCGCTCATCTCCGTGTATTCGATGACGGAAGGTCGTCCGTCTTCGAGGCACATGACGCCGATTTTTTCATCCCGATCCGCTTTTCGGACAACTTTGGAACCGGAAGCGCAGCCCGAGAGGATCACTGCGCCGATAAAGGCGGGATCCGCGATTCTCTGAAGGACATTGTCGACGGAGAAGACATTCAGCCAGCGAACCCCGCTGTTTTCCAGCCCCTCCACGATTCCCTTGTGCAGCATGGTATCAAACCAGCCGCCGTTGCCGTTGGGGGAAGTCGCGACCCAGGAAGGAGATTCGAGGAGGATCTTTCCGTTAAAATCACAGCAGGGAGCCGTATTCTGCACGAAAAAATTCACATAGGACGGATCGTAACCGAAATAGTTGTGGTCTTTGATGAAGGTCCGGGTTTTCTCGTCATTCTTTTCACTGGTCATGATAAGGAAATGAATGGGACGTCCGATCCGGTCGGTTACGCTCCTTAGATTTTCAAACAGCCTCTGAAAAATGAAAACCGGCCTTGTGATCCCGATGTCGTACATTCCCTTGGGGTCGCTGCTTCCGAGCCGGGTTCCCATACCGCCGGCCAGAAGAACGGCGGCGACCCGGCCGTCCTTTAACGCTTTTATTCCCGCCGCGGTAAATTCTTCCCGGCGGGCTTCCGATTCGGAAAGCCGAAGGGCCGTAAGGGGAGAGATGGAAGCTTTTGTTTCCGGCGCCTTTGTGTTATCCAGAGCCTGAAGGCAGGAATAGTCCAAATTCAGCAATTGGTCGATGAAAAGCCACTGCTGATCGGCCGACAGTTGGTCGTAGAAGCGGAGAAGATGCTCCTGTCCAAGCTTTGTGAGTTCTTTTTTTACCCTTTCATAATTCGTCATACATCCGGCTCCTTTCTGAATACAAGGGATTCATCTGTCATGGAATCCACAATGGCCAGCGAGTGGAGATTGATTCCCTTTTCGCGGAGACGCTTTCCGCCGTCCTGAAAGCCCTTCTCAATCACGATCCCGATACCTTCGAGATGGGCTCCGGCCGCGCCGATAATCTCGATGAGCCCTTCCGCGGCGCAGCCGTTTGCAAGAAAATCATCAATAATGAGAACGTGGTCGTCCGGACCCAGAAAACGCCGGGAAAGAATCACATCATAAGAGATACCCTTTGTGTAGGAATGTACCCTGGCGGTGTACTGCTCTCCGTCCAGATTCAGGCTTTTTGTTTTTTTGGCGAAGACTACCGGAATATTATTGAAATGAAGGGCCGTTATACAGGCAATTCCTATGCCGGATGCCTCGATTGTAAGAATTTTATTGATGGGACGGTCGGAAAAGAGGCGTTTGAATTCCTTCCCGATCTCGTCTATAAAAGAGATATCCATCTGATGGTTCAAAAAAGAGTCCACCTTAAGGATATGACCGGGGCGAACCTGGCCGTCTTTCAGGATCCTTTCCTCAAGCAGTTTCATCTGCTGCTCCTCCTTGTTTATCTCAGCGGAAGAAGTCCGCCGCTTTTTTTAGCGGCGGATTCCAACAACCGTTTTGGAAAAAGTCAGCTGAAGCCGACCCGGATCCGGCGCTTTCGCCCCGCAGGGCGGAGCCTGCGCAGGCTTTTTAAAGAACAAATCCACTCTAACACGGAATGAAGAAAAAAACAACACCCTAAAGAAGGCAGAACCATGCGTCCGCACTCCTTTTGTCCGTCCTTCAGCGTCCGGTATAAGGACAGATATTCGGCTCGGGACTCTTTTTGTTCTCCCTGCTTGAAAAGTGAGGAGAATTCCGCAGGGATAAAAGGCCTGTATTGTTCAGCGGAAAAAGCGCATGACCCCGATGACTTTCCCGAGAATCCTGAGATCCCCGTATACAAGGATCGGATCCATGCTGTCGTTTTCAGGCTGAAGTCTTACGTGATCTCCTTCCTTGTAGAAGGTTTTGACAGTGGCCGAATCATCGATCAGGGCGACAACCATCTCGCCGTCGGAAGCGTCGGACTGCTCCGCAACCAGCACGTCATCGCCGTCGAAAATCCCCGCGTTGACCATACTCTGTCCCCTGACTTTCAGCATAAAGGTCTGCTGGTTGGGCAGGTATTCCTGGGGGATCGGGAAGTAGCTGTCAATATTCTCTACGGCGAGCAGAGGCTGTCCGGCCGCGACCGTTCCGATTCTGGGAACGTTGACCAGCTCGCGTCTTGCGGTATTGAAATGGTCATCCACGATCTCTATGGCTCTGGGTTTAGTCGAATCCCGCCGGATATAGCCGTTCTTTTCGAGTTTTTCCAGGTGGGCATGTACAGAAGAAGTCGATCGCAGGCCGACTGCCTGGCAGATGTCCCTTACCGAGGGCGGATAGCCCTTCTGAAGGACCTGGCTTTTGATGAAATCAAGAATTTCGCGCTGCTTTTTAGAGATTTTTCCATAAGGCATAAAGATTATCCTCCTTAATTGTCCTGGTATTGAATACTGGTACTCTTTTTGTTGATAAATCCATTATAACACATATGCTTTTGGATTTCAAACGAATATTCGGAAAATCTGTTCGGAAATGATTGACAAACAGCTGTTCCTGGAATATAATTGGATTCAGAACGAATGTTTCGAACGTGTGCTCAGAAAAGGCGCCGGATCCGGGCGGAGATGCGGCCTGAATCCTGAAGCCGATCCTTTGGGCGGAGTCTGAATGAAAGAGAGGGGTAAGCCGTGTCGGAAATATATGTCGGAGCAAATGAAAAACGAATTGACAGCATCAGAAGCAGACGTCTTGCAAGAAGACGAAGAGAGAGGATGCGCCGCAGAAAGCTTCGCCTTATCTGCCGGCAGCTCCTGGTAGGAATGTTCGCTTTTGCCTTTACGCTTGCGCTTCTTCTTATGGGCATTAAAATGATGGCCCGCGCCGCCCACGCGGATTCTCCGTCGCCCCAGACGAAGTATTTCCGGAGCGTTGAAATTATGCCCGGGGAGACTTTGTGGGGGATTGCGGAACGGGAGATGGGCCCCGGATGGGCGGATATTCGGGACTATATACATGAAGTGGAAAATGTTAACGGCATTGTCGGGGATTTCATCCGGGCCGGTGATTATATCTGTCTGCCATATTATCGCTGAAAGGGACTGCGGCAGGCGGCCTTCTTTTTAAGCCTGTTTTCTTTTTGTGGCTTTTTTTCCTTTTAAGTGCTATAGTATAAAAACGCGCCCGGATTCTTCCGCCGCCGGGAAGGAGGCGGACCCCTGCGCGCCGGATCCCTCTTTTGGGATCTGAATATCAATGCCCGGAGGCTTTATGGCTAAAAAAGATAATTATGACGAAAACAGCATACAGGTGCTTGAAGGCCTGGAAGCAGTACGCCGGCGTCCCGGAATGTATATAGGGAGCACTTCCAGAAAAGGCCTGAATCATCTGATTTACGAGATCGTGGATAACGCGGTGGATGAACATCTGGCAGGTTACTGCGACCGCATAGAGGTTATTCTGGAGAAGGACGGTTCCTGTACGGTTTCGGATAACGGCCGCGGAATTCCGGTTGGAATGCATGAAAAAGGGGTTCCGGCAGAACGGCTGGTATACACGACGCTCCACGCGGGCGGCAAGTTTGGAAACGACGCTTATAAGACATCAGGGGGGCTTCACGGAGTCGGGTCCTCTGTCGTCAACGCCCTGTCCGCATATCTGGATGTTCTTGTCAAAAGGGACGGTGCGATCCATCACGACCGTTTTCGGAGAGGAAGACCGGATATAGATCTCGTGAACGGCTTTCTTCCGATTGTCGGACGCGCAAAAGAGACCGGGACCACTGTCAATTTTCTCCCGGATCCGGATATTTTTGAGATCACGCGTTTTTCCGCCGCGGAAGTAAAGTCCAGACTGCATGAGACGGCTTATCTGAATCCGGGGCTTACGATGGCCTTCACGGATAAGAGGGACGGGGAGGAAAAAAAGGAGCTTTATCACGAAGAAGACGGCCTCGTCGGCTATGTGCGCGAACTGAACAAGAATGCGGAATGCCTGACAGAACCGATCTATATGAGAGGCCGGGATGAAGGGATACAGGTCGAAATAGCCTTTCAGTACGTCAATGAATTTCATGAGAATATTCTCGGCTACTGCAACAACATCTATAACGCGGATGGGGGGACCCATCTCACCGGGTTTAAGACCGCGTTTACGACGGTGATGAACAATTACGCCAGGGAGATAGGCGTTCTGAAGGAAAAAGACGCCAATTTTACCGGAGCGGATATCCGCAGCGGAATGACGGCCGTCATATCCGTGAAGCATCCGGATCCCCGCTTTGAGGGACAGACGAAAACGAAGCTGGACAATCCGGATGCCTCTCGGGCTGCCGCGAAAGTGGTAACGGAAGAGGCGCCGCATTATTTTGACCGCAATATCGAGGCGCTGAAAGCGGTGCTGTCAAGCGCGGAAAAGTCTGCCCGGATCCGCAAAGCCGAGGAAAAGACGAAGAACAGCCTGCTTTCCCGGCAGAAGTATTCTTTTGACACAAACGGCAAGCTGGCGAACTGCATCAGCCGGGACGCTTCCAAATGCGAGATTTTTATCGTGGAGGGGGATTCGGCGGGCGGATCCGCCAAGACTGCCAGGGACCGGAATTATCAGGCAATCCTCCCGATCCGGGGGAAAATCCTGAATGTGGAGAAAGCCAGTATCGACAAAATACTTGCCAATGCGGAGATAAAGACGATGATCACTTCTTTCGGCTGCGGTTTTTCGGAAGGCTACGGGAATGATTTCGATATCTCAAAACTTCGTTATGACAAGATCATCATTATGGCGGATGCGGATGTCGACGGCGCCCATATAGGGACGCTGCTTCTGACGCTTTTCTACCGCTATATGCCGGAACTGATCACGGAAGGCCATATCTATGTCGCCATGCCTCCGCTTTACAAGGTGATTCCCCAGAAAGGGGAGGGGGAATACCTGTATGACGACAGGGCTTTGGAGAGATATCGGAACAGGCATAAAAGGGAGAAATTCGCCCTGCAGCGCTATAAAGGTCTGGGTGAAATGGATCCGGATCAGCTCTGGGAAACGACGCTGGATCCCAAAACCCGCCGGCTTCGCCGAATTGAGATCGGAGACGCGAAGCTCTCGTCTGACATTACGGAGATCCTGATGGGAACCGACGTCCCTCCCCGCAGGGATTTTATTTATGAACATGCCCGCGACGCGGAGCTGGATGTGTGAAAGATAAAAGGGGACAGCTTCCTTCGCCGCAGATTTGCGGCTTATGGATCCGCAGTTCCCCAAAACATGCCGGGCCGGACGGCGCGGCGGTATGATATCGAGGAGAAATATGCAGGATACAGAAGACAGGATCTTACGAACGGATTATTCGGAGCTGATGCAGAAAAACTATATCGACTACGCTATGTCCGTCATCGTATCCCGGGCGCTTCCGGATGTCCGGGATGGTCTTAAGCCTGTCCAGCGTCGGGTTCTCTACGACATGTATGAACTGGGAACCCGATTTGACAGGCCTTACAGAAAGTCGGCCCGTATCGTAGGGGATACGATGGGCAAATATCACCCCCACGGGGACAGTTCCATATACGACTCACTGGTCGTCATGGCCCAGGATTTTAAAAAAGGACAGGTGCTTGTAGACGGCCACGGCAATTTCGGTTCTATAGAAGGCGACGGAGCGGCAGCCATGCGTTACACAGAGGCCCGGCTCATGAAGATCACGGAAGAGGTCTATCTGGCGGATCTTGACAAGGATGTCGTCGACTTCATGCCGAACTTTGATGAAAACGAGCGGGAGCCTCAGGTCCTTCCGGTTCGAATCCCCAATATTCTTGTAAACGGATCCGAAGGAATCGCCGTTGGAATGGCAACCTCGATCCCCCCCCACAACCTCGGTGAGGTCATTGACGCGGCGGCCGCGCTGATCAGGGAACCGGATATATCGGAGGCGGAACTCTTCTCCCTGATCAAAGGTCCGGATTTTCCGACGGGAGGGCTGGCAGCCAATGCGGACGATCTTCCGGCTGTCTATGCATCCGGTCAGGGAAAGATCCGGATTCGGGGAAGAGCTCATATCGAGGATCTAAAAGGGGGAAGACAGCAGATCGTTGTCACGGAGATCCCTTATACCATGATCGGAGCCGGCATCGGGAAATTTATGTCAGACATTGCGGCTCTTCAGGACGCAAAGGTTATATCGGACGTGACGGATATCTCGAATCAATCCTCCAAAGAAGGAATCCGCATCGTGATCGAACTGAAGAAAGGGGCGGACGCCGATAACATACTCAACATTCTTTACCGGAAAACCAGGCTGGAAGACACCTTCGGCGTCAATATGCTGGTTGTCTCTGAAGGCAGACCGGAAACCATGTCCTTAAAAAGGATTCTGGAGACTTTTGTCGAGTTTCGCTTTGATCTGGCCAACCGCAAGTACCGGACCCTGCTGACGCGGGATCTTGAAAAAAAGGAGGTTGAAGAAGGTCTGATCGAGGCCTGCGATGTCATTGACCTCATCATTGAGATCCTGCGGGGATCCCGCAGCCAGCAGCAGGCGAAAGCCTGTATGACCACGGGAATTACGGAAGGGATTGCTTTTAAAACACTTAAATCCAGGAAACAGGCTTCCAGGCTGCGTTTTACGGAAAGGCAGGCAGCGGCGATTCTTGATATGCGTCTCGTCAAATTGATCGGGCTCGAAGTGGACGCCCTTCTTGAACAGCATGAAGCCACGCTCAAAAGGATTGCCCGCTACGAAAAGCTGCTGGGGGATTATGACGCCATGGCGGAGGATATTATAGAAGATCTGCTGCGGATAAAGAAGGAGTTTGCCAGACCAAGGCGCACTTCCATCACGAACGTGGAGGAAGCTGTGATCCGGGAGAAACAGTTTGTCGCCGAAGAGCAGGTATTCGCCATGGACCGCTTTGGTTACGTGAAAGCTCTGGATCTTTTGGTTTATGAAAAAAACAGGGAGACCTGCGAGAGCGACAACCGCGTCGTTTTCAAGCTTATGAATACCGATAAAATCTGTATGATCACCGACAGCGGAAAGCTTCATACAATTAAAATGGCGGACGTTCCGATCAGAAAACTGCGGGAAAAAGGGATTCCGATCGATAATATCAGCAATTTCTCTAACAGCGCGGAGAATATTCTTTTTGTCTGTCCTCAGTCGTCCCTTGCGGACAGCCATCTTTTCTTTGCGACCAGACAGGGAAATGTGAAAATTACGGCCGGATCGGAACTGATCAGCAGTGTCCGCACGGTGGCCGCCACTAAGCTTTCAGCGGATGATTCGCTTGTGCTTTGCGGCTTTTCCGACGGAACGGAGAGCTGCGTGCTTCTTTCCGCTGACGGTTATTACCTGCGTTTCCTGTTAAATGAGATTCCGGAGCAGAAAAAGAACGCCGCAGGCGTAAAGGGGATGAAACTCGCGGAAGGTGACGAGCTTGCTGCAGCTTATCTTCTTGCGGCTATGAAGGAATTTTCGATTTCTTATCAGGGTAAAAAGCTTTCCCTGAACCGGATCAAGATGGCAAAAAGAGCCGGGAAGGGGACGAAGCTGCGCTAAGGCGCAGGCAGGACGGCAGCCCGGATTGCGGGCTTTTGCAGCGGCGGGGCGGCGTATTATCCTAACGGCGCTGCAAAAGACGCGCCGCGCTCGTTTTTCATGCATTTTAAAAACCATTCTGAAAATATTTCTTGCAAATCCAGGTGAGAAGTGCTATATTCTTAATGGTATCATTGTTGTGAGTTGAGAGCGGGCGGATGTCCGCTCTCAACTTTTGTGGAAGATGAATCGTCAGACGAAGAAAGGCGGGTATGGGAAGCAAAAAAACGATTGAGGAGAAAGCCTGGGCAATTCTTGAGGAGGCCTGCAGAGAACTTGCGCTGCTCCCTGTTGACGCGGAATATGTGAAAAACGGGAGCGAATGGAATCTTCTTATGTATGCGGACAAAGAAGGCGGGATCGGGATCAATGAATGTGAGGAGCTCAGCAGACTTGTGGATCCGAGACTTGATGAAGCGAATTTCATTTCCGATCCCTATACGCTGATCGTAAGCTCACCCGGTTTGGGAAGACAGATCCGCAGACCCAGGGATTTTGTTTTTGCCATGGGCAAAAAAGTTGAGCTGCATACTTATAAGTCTCAAGACGGAAGGAAAGAATTTACAGGAGTGCTTTTGTCCTGGGACGATAAAACGCTTTCTATCCGCGAGGAAGACACGGAACGCTCCTTTCTCAGACAGGAGGTGTCCAACATTCGTCTGGCATTTGAATTATAATTCTGGAGGATAGGAAAATGAGTGAACTTAAGGAAGCAATAGAACTGCTCGAGAAGGAAAAAGGAATCAGCAGGGAATCGCTGTTAGAATCCATAGAGCAGTCTCTTATGCAGGCCTGCAAGTCGAATTTTGGGAAAAACGACAACATTAACGTGAAAATCAATCCTGAAACCTGTGAGTATACCGTTACCGCGGAAAAAGAGGTTGTCGCGTCTAAGGAAGATATTGTAGACGACTCCCTTCAGGTGACGGTTGCTGAGGCGAGAAAAACCGATCCGGAGGCGGAAGAAGGCGATATTATCACTGTAAATATCAACTCAAAAAGCTTCGGCCGGATCGCCACAATGAACGCGAAAAACGTAATTCTGCAGAGGATCCGGGAAGAGGAGCGGAACGTAGTCTTCAACCAGTACAACAAAAAGATAAGACAGCTTGCTTCCGGAACCGTATCGAGAATGCAGGGCAAGTCCTATTATATCAATCTCGGCAAGGCGGATGCCCTTCTTAATGAAAATGAACAGGTTAAAACCGAGAAATTCCAGCCGACTGAGCGAATCAAAGTTTATGTGCTGGACGTCAAGAGCAATTCCAGAGGACCTAAAATAACGGTTTCGAGAACGCATCCCGAGCTTGTCCGCAAACTGTTTGAAGAGGAAGTAACGGAAATCCGAGAAGGAATCGTAGAAATCAAAGGAATATCCAGGGAGGCCGGTTCCCGGACAAAAATGGCCGTCTGGTCGAATGATGCCGATGTCGATGCGGTCGGCGCCTGCGTAGGCATGAATGGAAGCCGAGTCAATGCGGTTGTTATGGAATTAAGAGGCGAAAAGATCGATATTATAGCCTGGAATGAAAATCCGGCTTTCCTGATCGAAAATGCTTTAAGTCCCGCCAAGGTGGTAAGCGTCACAGCGAATGCGGACGAAAAGACGGCGAAAGTAATCGTTCCGGACAACCAGTTGTCACTGGCCATAGGAAAGGAAGGGCAGAACGCCCGCCTGGCTGCCAGGCTTACCGGTTACAAGATCGATATCAAGTCAGAGAAGCAGGCCCGGGAAGCCGGCGAGCTGGACGACTTGAGTCTGAGCGGTTTAAATTCTGAGGAAGAACTCAAAGAAGGCGGTGAAAATGCAGCAGATAACAAAGAAACGTCCGGCACGAACCTGTCTGGGCTGCAGGAACTCTAAAGATAAAAGAGAATTGATCCGCATTGTCCGGACGCCCGAAGGGGAGATAAAGCTTGATCTTTCCGGGAAAATGAACGGACGAGGCGCATATCTGTGCAGGAATAAAGGGTGCCTGGAAAAAGCTTTTCGGTCAAGGGCTCTTGGCAGGGCTTTGAAAAGCGAGATTCCTGAAGAGATTTATGAGAAGCTGAGTAAGGAGGCGGAACTTGCGGAATGAGAAAGTTTTTCGTTATCTGGGACTTGCCGCAAAGGCGGGGAAAGTCGCAAGCGGCGAATTTCAGACAGAGAATGCGCTGAAAAAAGGTCGGGCCGGAGTTGTGCTTATAGCCGATGACGCTTCCGGAAATACGAAAAAAAAATTTGCCGACATGTGTTCCTTCCGCGGCGTGCCTTATTTTATGATAGCAGACAAAGCAGCGCTGGGGCATCAGATTGGAAAGGAAATGCGTTCTTCGGCAGCCGTTACAGATGAAAACCTTGCAAATGCAATAATAAATACAATGAGGGAAACGTTTCCGGAAAATGACTGATTCGTTGTGCGGGAGCGCTGATTGCAGGAAAATAAGGAGATAGGAATGGCGAAAATCAAAGTTCATGAATTAGCCCGGGAAATGGGAGTGGATAAAAAAATTGTCGTGAGTTACCTTCGGGATAAGGGTTATGACTCTATGACTGCGGTTTCGGCAGTCCCGGAAGGGGAAGTGGCAAATATCCGTTCTCGTTTTGGCGGCGCAAAGCCTGAAGCAAGGCAGCCGGAAACGGTTGTCTCAGGAACGAAGACAGAAGCGTCTTCAAATAAAACGGAGCAGACAGAGCCTAAGAAAAGGAGTAAGGGGATTGTGCGGGTTTTTCGTTCTCAGAATGCCAGCACGCAGCTTAAATCGCAGATCAAGGCTCTGTCAGAGGAGAATACGATCAAGACAGAAACAAATACAAATAACGCTTCCCCTGAAAAAACTTCTCCAAAGTCTGAGACCAGGAAAGCTGAAATCAAAAAAAATGAGGACGAAATAAAGAATCCGACTGAAAGGCCGGCAAATTCCGCAGGCGAGAGCAATCGACCGTTGAGAGAATCTCCGGCGGCAAAGGCTGATCTCCGCGCGGAAGGTTCGGCTCAGCCATCGGATAGGAGATCGGCAGGCGGAAAAACCGGGTACGGCCGGGGCGGAGCCGGGACGAGACCTCAGGACAATCGCCGCGACGGAGGCAGCGGCCGCGCCGGCCAGTCAGGCGCAGGCTTTGGAAACAGAGGCCAGCAGGGCAGCAGAACCGGCTCTCCGAACGGTATGCCGAGGCAGGGCCAGGGACAGACTTCGGGACGAAGCTATGCTAAGAACGGAGACAATCGCCAGCCTTACGGTCAGAATCGCCAGGATCGAAGCGTCCGTTCTCCTTACGGACAGGATCGAAACAACCGCCCGGCCTTCGGTCAGGACAACCGGAACGGCCGTTCCGCAACCGGAATAAATGGCGATCGCCGCGGGGTCAGCGCTGACCGCAGCGGCCGTTCGGCTTTCGGCCAGGGGGGCAACCGCGACGGCAGATCTTTTGGTCAGAACCGTCAGGGCGTACAGGATCGAACGGGCCGCCAGCCTTACGGTCAGAACAGTCAGGTTCGAGGCGGAAAAGGCGCTGCATCTGCCCGTCCCGCTGAGAGCGACGGCGCGCTTATGCACAAGGCGACTCGTGACTACCGCAAGGATAGCGGTAAAGAATATGAGAGAAACCGCGAGGAACGCAAGGAAAACGGTAAGCACAGCCAGTATGGCGGAGGAAATCATCCGAATCAGAGCAAGAAGCAGTTCAACCGCATCCCCAAGGCGCTTCAGCAGAACCAGCCGAAGAATACGGAACAGAAGGTCCAGGAGGTTGTCACGGAGATTCGTCTTCCGGAGAGAATGACGATCCGCGAGCTTGCGGAAGCTATGAAAAAGTCTCCGGCTCAGCTGGTAAAGGATCTTTTCATGAAAGGAATGATGGTTACCGTAAATCATGAGATTCCTTTTGAAAAAGCCCAGGAAATCGCCATGGATTACGACATCATTGCGGAGGAAGAGGAAAAGGAAGATGTCATTGGGGCTCTTCTCGCGGAGGATGAGGAGAAAGAAGATGAAATGGTTCAGCGTCCTCCGGTTGTCTGCGTGATGGGACATGTCGATCATGGAAAGACTTCTCTTCTGGACGCCATCAGGAATACGCATGTGACGGATCGGGAGGCCGGCGGCATCACCCAGCATATCGGAGCTTACATGGTTTCCATCAACGGCCAGAAGATTACTTTCCTCGACACTCCGGGACATGAAGCATTTACGGCTATGCGGATGCGCGGCGCCAATTCGACGGATATAGCGGTTCTGGTGGTGGCAGCCGACGACGGCGTCATGCCTCAGACGGTAGAGGCGATTAATCACGCAAAAGCCGCCAACATCGACGTCATCGTGGCCGTCAACAAGATTGATAAGCCGGGCGCGAATATCGAGCGGGTTAAGCAGGAACTGGCGGAGAAAGGCCTCGTCCCGGAAGAATGGGGCGGCAGCACTATTTTTTGTCCGGTCTCAGCAAAGACCCACGAGGGAATTGACAACCTTCTGGAAATGATTCTTCTCACTTCGGAGATGAAAGAGCTTAAGGCGAATCCGAATCGCAAGGCCAGGGGTCTGGTTCTGGAAGCTAAACTTGATAAAGGCCGGGGACCGGTAGCGACGATTCTGATCCAGAAGGGAACGCTGAAGCAGGGCGACTTCATCGCCTGCGGTGAAGCGAGCGGCAAAGTCCGCGCCATGAACGATGAGAAGGGCCGGAGGCTGCACAAAGCGACTCCGTCCATGCCGGTCGAGATCATCGGTCTTTCATCGGTTCCTTCGGCAGGCGAAGTTCTGGTGGCTATGGATTCGGACAAGGAGGCCAAAGCCTTTGCCGCAACATTCGTTTCGGAAGGCAAAAAGAGCCTTATCGAGGAGACGAAGACACAGATGTCGCTGGATGATCTCTTCAATCAGATCAAGGAAGGGAATCTCAAGGAGCTGCCGATCGTCGTCAAGGCGGACGTACAGGGATCGGTCGAAGCTGTCCGTCAGTCCCTTGTCAAGCTTTCCAACGATGAAGTCGTCGTCAAGATCATCCATGGCGCGGTCGGTTCGATCAGCGAGTCCGATGTTGCCCTGGCTTCCGCTTCAAACGCGATCATTATCGGCTTTAATGTCAAACCTGATTCGACGGCGAAGGCCATTGCGGACGCCCAGAAGGTAGATATCCATCTTTACAGCGTGATTTATGAAGCGATCGAGGATGTGGAGAGGGCGCTGAACGGCATGAAGGCAGCGGTTTATGAGGAAAAGGTGCTCGGTCACGCAGAGATCCGCCAGCTGTTCAAAGCTTCCGGCATCGGTAATATCGCCGGAGCCTATGTCAAGGACGGCGTATTCCAGCGCAAATGCAAGATTCGCGTTTTCAGGGGAGAGGAGCAGCTCTATGAAGGCGCTCTTTCCTCACTCAAGCGTTTTAAGGACGATGTCAAGGAGGTCCGGGAAGGATTTGAATGCGGCCTTGTCTTTGACGGCTGGGACTCCTTCCAGGTAGATGATACTGTACTGGCCTATACAATGGTTGAGGTGCCAAGAACATGAGAAAGAACAGCCCCAAAAATCTCAGGGTCAATCAGGAGGTCGCGCATGAGCTTTCGAGCATCCTGCGCGGCCTGAAGGATCCCCGAATCTCACCCCTTACGACCGTAATGGACGCAATTGTGGCTCCGGATCTAAAAACCTGCAAGGTTTTTGTGAGCGTCATGGGAGGAGAAGATGAGAAAACTGACACAATGGCAGGCCTTAAAAGCGCGGAAGGTTTTATAAGACGTGAGCTTGCACATTCCCTGAATATGAGAAATACGCCAGAGCTTACCTTTATATTGGACACTTCAATTGAACGAGGCGTCAAAATGTCCCGTCTGATAGACGAGGTGATGGGTAGGGATTCGGAAAATGAAGAGATTGAATGATTTGCTGGATCACTCTGTAAAAACGATGGCCATAGCAGGTCACATAAGTCCTGATGGAGACTGCGTAGGTTCTACGACAGCTCTTTATCAGTATATTTTGGCCTGGTATCCCTGGATTTCGGTCTCCCTTTATCTGGAAAAACCGAAAGACGCGCTTCTCTTTCTGAACGGTCTTTCGGAAGAGGTATTTAAGGAGCCGCTTCCGGAAACGGTGGATCTTTTTGTCAGCTGCGACGTGAGCTCTGTTGACCGCCTCGGGAACGGAGCCGCGCTCTTTGGCCTGGCGCGTAAAACGCTCTGTATTGATCACCATGTGAGCAATCCCGATTTTGCCGACGTCAATATTGTGGAGGGGGATTCTCCCTCCTGCGCGGAGGTATTATTCCGCCTGTTTGAAGAAGACAAGATAACGCCGGGAATTGCCGAATCGCTTGCGGTTGGAATGATTCACGACACCGGCGTCTTTCAATACAGCAATGTCAGGCCGGAGACCTTTCAGATCGCCTCAAAGCTTCTTTCGATGGGAGTCCCGTTTTCCGAGATTATCGACAAGTCCTTTAACGAGCGTACGCTCATCCAAAACCGGATCCTTGGTTATGCGCTCATGAAGGAGGAGCTCCTTCTTTCAGGCAGGGTTGCGGCCTGTACGTTAACCCAGGAGGAAATGTCTCGTTTCGGAGCTGTGAAAACGGATCTTGACGCGATCATAGCCCATCTTCGAGAGACAGAAGGCTGCCTGGCCGCCGTATTCGGCCGGGAGAAAGACCCGGGCGTATTTAAGCTATCGCTCCGGAGCAATAGTGGGAAGCTGGATGTTTCCAAAGTCGCCCTTGCTTTCGGCGGGGGAGGTCATTTGAAGGCGGCCGGCTGTACCATAGAAGGCACGGCGGACGCCGTTCTTAAGGCAATCGTGGGAGCAATCGGAAAGGAATTGGGCGAATGATTAACGGCGTTATCAATGTGCGGAAAGAGCCCGGGATGACTTCCTTTGGCGTCGTAGCCCGTCTGCGCCATATAACAGGTCAGAAGAAGATAGGACATGCTGGAACGCTCGACCCGGATGCGGAGGGCGTTCTTCCTGTATGCCTCGGCAAGGCGACCAAACTTGTGCCGATGCTGACGGAAGGCGGAAAGACTTATGAAGCGGAGATTCTTCTGGGGATCGAAACGGATACGCAGGATACTTCCGGCAGAGTACTTCGGTCACAGGAGGTCTCCCTTACGGAGGAAGAAATCCGGGATGCGATCCTTTCCTTCGAGGGAACGATGGAACAGATACCGCCGATGTATTCCGCCGTAAAGGTCGGGGGGAAAAAACTGGTTGATCTGGCCCGGAAGGGAATCGAAGTGGAAAGAAAGCCGCGTAAGGTCACCTTTTCGGCTGTGGAGATCATGCATATTGATCCGCCCCGGGCATGCTTTCGGGTAAGCTGCGGCAAGGGCGCCTATATAAGGACCCTGTGCGATGATATCGGAAAAAAACTGGGCTGCGGAGGGGCCATGTCGCATCTCATAAGAACCAGAGTAGGAAACTTTACGATCGAGGATTCCGTGACGCTTGCCGGGATAGAAGGCTTCTTTTCTTCCGGGCGATTGGATTGCTGTGTACAAGCGATCGATTCTTTCTTTCCGGAGCTGGAGAAAATTTTGCTGCCGGATCGTTTCAGTAAAGCGGCCCTGAACGGCAGCAGCCTTCCCCTTACCGGAACAAATCCTCCGAAAGACGGCAATAAGGTTCTGGTCTATCTTTCCGACGGAACACTGATCGGCGTATACTTAAGAGAGGGGACAAAATACAGCCTGGATACATATCTTCATGAGCTCTGAGCGCCAAAGGGCGGAAGCCTGAAGGCTGTCAGGACCGGACTGTGATTATTTAGAAGGAGGCGTCTTTTGTGGAAATCATAAAAGATACGACGGTATTCCGTTTTGATACGCCGTCTTACGTGACGCTTGGCAAATTTGACGGTTTTCACCGGGGACACCAGTCATTGATCCGGGAGGTCCTGCGTCTTAGCGCCAGGAGCCGGAAGGATGGCGCTGCTGCCAGGAGCGTCGTATTCTCGTTTCTGGTCTCGCCGGTTACGCTTCTTACAAAAGAAGAACGCAGAGAACTTCTTTGCGCCTGCGGAATCGATTGCCTGATCGAATGTCCTTTTGTGCCTGCCATTATTACCATGGAACCGGAGACCTTTGTCAGGCAGATTCTCGTGGAAGGTCTGAAGGTAAAGGGAATCGTCGTCGGCGCCGACTATCGTTTCGGCTACGGACGGAGAGGAAGCACGGAACTTTTAATTAAAATGGGGAAGGAGCTGGGGTTTACGGTTACAGTTCTGGGAAAAGTTCAGGACAGCGGAGAAGATATCTCCAGTACCCGGATCCGGGCGGCCCTCAATGAGGGAGATATGGAGACGGTAAACCGTCTTCTGGGATATACCTTTTTCATCAACGGCTCTATTATTCATGGACGCCGCGTCGGGCGCACCATTGGGTTCCCGACGACGAATCTCATTCCCGGGATGGGAAAATACCTTCCTCCGAACGGGGTTTACGCCGTAAAATCGGTCATCGACGGAGAAGAGTATGCGGGGATAACCAATATCGGAACGAAACCGACGGTTGACGGTCATTTTATCGGGGTGGAAACATATTTGTTTAACTGCGACAAGGACCTCTACGGAGAGCAGCAGAAGGTCAAGCTGCTGCATTTTATCAGAAAAGAGAAGAAGTTTTCCAGTGTGGAAGCGCTGAAAGCCCAGATCCTGAAGGATCAGGAAACGGGAAGGAGATACTTTTTATGATATTGCCCGGTCGCCATGTCTGCGCTGCCGTTCGCGCTTGCGCGAAACCGTCAGCACGGACATGAGCGACGCTAACAAATAACGAATGCTTGCGGCGCGAAGCGCCGCGTTAAAGCATGATTTTTTTGTTAAGGATTACGGGAGCGCAAAGCGCGGAGCAATCCGGCGGGCAATATCATGGCGGCATGCGGCATGCCAGGGCGCATGCACACTTGATGATCCGGCGCCTGTTTTTTCACACTTGACGATGCAAATGATATCTGCTATACTGATTGACGCTGTCCACAGGAACAGAAAACACCTGCATTCGGAAACCGGAAACTCCAGCCGTTTCCTGATGTATGGCGAGTTATTATGAAAAGGAGGAACTATTTATGATTACAAAGGAGAAGAAGCAGGAGATCATGAGGGAGTATGCGCGTACGGAAGGCGACACCGGTTCGCCCGAAGTTCAGGTAGCCATCCTTACGGCAAGGATTCGCGAGCTGACAGAGCATATGAAGAAGAATCCCAAGGATTTCCATTCTAACAGAGGTCTTCTTAAGATGGTCGGCGCCAGAAGAAACCTTCTCGCTTATCTGAAGAAGAAGGACATTGAACGTTATCGTTCATTGATCGAAAGACTGGGTCTCCGCAAGTAACACGCAAACGGCAGGAGGCTTTTGCGCCCCTGCTCGATGCGGCCGCGCCGCAGGTCATTATCTGCACCAGACATTCGATTCTGCGGCCCAGAAGATCCCGGCGGCGTGTCGGCACATTGCCGGGATCTTGATACGCCGCCTAAGCAAACAGGGGCAGGCCCAATACCTGCCCTTTATGTTTACACAAATCCGTCTCAGCCTGAGCCGGGATTTGTAAGCTGTAAAACAAGGCCATTCGGCCAGAAGGAAGGAAAATGGGAGAATACAAAAGTTACTCAATGGAACTCGGAGGAAGAACTCTTACCGTAGATATCGGACGTGTAGGAAAACAGGCGAACGGCTGCTGTTTTATGCATTACGGGGATACGGTTGTCCTTTCGACGGCTACCGCCTCCAAGGCGCCGCGTGAGGGAATCGATTTCTTTCCGCTGTCTGTTGATTTTGAAGAGAAAATGTACGCAGTGGGAAAATTCCCGGGCGGATTCAACAAGCGGGAGGGCAAGCCGAGCACCCACGCCGTGCTTACCAGCCGCGTGATTGACCGTCCGATGCGTCCGCTGTTTCCGAAGGATTACAGGAACGATGTCACGCTCAATAATCTTGTTATGTCGGTGGATCCGGAATGTGACCCGGAAGTAGTGGCCATGCTGGGTTCGTCCCTTGCCACCAGCATCTCCGACATACCGTTTGACGGACCCTGCGCCATGACCCAGCTCGGGCTGGTGGACGGCGAATTTGTCATCAATCCCGGATATGAACTCCGTCACAAATCTGATCTCCAGCTTACGGTCGCTTCGACACGCGGCAAAGTAATCATGATTGAGGCGGGAGCCAATGAAATTCCTGAGTCCAGGATGATCGAAGCGATTTACTTCGCTGACGAGATCAACAAGGAGATTATCCGCTTTTTTGATACGATCATTGCGGAATGCGGAAAGCCGAAGCATGATTATATCCACTATGAGATTCCGGAAGAGCTGAATCAGGCCCTCTATGAGCTTTGCCCGCCGGAAGAAATGGAAAAAGTTGTTTTTACAGACGACAAGCAGACCCGAGAGGAGAATGTCGCCAAAGTACGGGATGCGTTTGCAGAGAAGTACGGCGAGAACGAGGAATGGATGTCTCTTATCGGCGACGCCCTTTACCGCTATGAGAAGAAGACTGTCCGGAAGATGATTCTTCAGGACAAAAAGAGACCGGACGGACGGAAGATTGATGAGATTCGTCCGCTGGCCGCGGAAATCGACCTTATTCCCCGCGCTCACGGCTCGGCCATGTTTACCCGCGGACAGACGCAGATCTGTGACTGCGTGACCCTGGCTCCTCTTTCCGAAGCCCAGAAGGTGGAGGGATTGGATCCTTATATCACGGAGATGCGCTACATGCACCAGTACAACTTCCCGTCCTATTCCGTTGGCGAGACAAAGCCTTCCAGAGGTCCGGGAAGACGTGAGATCGGCCACGGAGCTCTTGCGGAGAAAGCGCTTGTGCCGGTACTTCCGACGAAAGAGGAGTTTCCTTATGCCATCCGCGCGGTCTCGGAGACTTTTGAATCCAACGGTTCGACGTCTCAGGCGTCTATCTGCGCTTCTTCCATGGCTCTTATGGCGGCAGGCGTTCCGATCAAAAAGGCTGTGGCCGGTATCTCCTGCGGTCTTGTGACCGGAGAAAGCGATGACGACTATATTGTCCTTACGGATATTCAGGGCCTTGAAGATTTCTTCGGGGATATGGATTTCAAGGTTGCCGGAACCCATGACGGCATCACCGCTATCCAGATGGATATCAAAATTCACGGCCTTACAAGGGCGATCGTCGAGGAGGCAATTGCCCGCACGAAAGCGGCCCGCGAGCATATTCTGACCGATGTCATGGAGCCGGTTATCGCCGAACCCAGGCCGGAAGTATCCAAATACGCTCCGAAGATTATTCAGATTTCGATTGATCCGGATAAGATCGGCGAGGTTGTCGGCTCGAAGGGCAAGAATATCAATGCGCTTATCGATGAGTACGATGTCCAGATTGATATCGAAGAAGACGGATCTGTTTCTGTATGCGGCACCGATCTTGAAAAGATGAACGGAGCGCTGGAAGCTATCCGCATCATTACGACAGATTTTGAAAAGGGCATGATTCTGACCGGTAAAGTCGTTTCCATCAAGGAATTCGGCGCTTTCCTGCAGTTTGCCCCCGGCAAGGAGGCGATGGTTCACATTTCCAAGATTGCCAATACCCGGATCAACAAAGTAGAGGATGTTCTCCAGATCGGAGATGTTGTCCGCGCGATTTGCCTCGGCAAGGACAAGATGGGAAGAATCAGCTTTTCCATTAAGGACTGCCCCAAAGATCCGATGAACATCGGGCGCGTTGTTGCAAGCGCGGATCCCGAGGCTTAACAAAATGGGCCGTCCCTTTGCGGGGGCGGCCTCTTTAAAAAGGTAGGATAATGCAGGGAATCGGGGAATTTAAAAAGGTAAGCTTTGAAGAGTTCAAAAAGGAATTTGAGAAGAGCTTTCAGGAAAGGAATCCGGCTGATATTCGAAGCCTCTATGAGAAAATCAGGCTCCCGGAACGGGCGACGACCGGATCGGCCGGATATGATTTTTATCTGCCGGAGGATATCATTCTTGATCCGGGCGCAAGCCTGAGGATCCCGACCGGCATCCGGGTCCGGATGGATGAGGGCTGGGTTCTCCTGCTTTTTCCCAGAAGCGGGCTCGGCTTTCGCTATCGCCTCCGGCTTGACAATACGGTGGGAGTTATCGACAGCGATTATTACGATTCTGATAACGAGGGCCATATCCTTGTTTCCGTCAGCAATGAAACGAATAAGCGGAAAGTATTGTCGCTGAAGGCAGGAAGCGCTTTTGTCCAGGGCGTTTTTGTCCCATTTGGAACCGTTGTGAACGACGCGCCGGGCAGGCTCCGCAACGGGGGCTTTGGGAGTACTTCGGTATAATAAAACGAGTGCTGTTTAAGCACTCGTTTTGCGTAGGGTCTTATGATTCCTCGTCGTCAGCTTCTTCGTCGTCATCGTCGCCAAATTCTTCTTCGTCAAGGATTTCATTGAAGGCGTCGAAAGCAGCGTCGTATTCGTCGTCATCTTCAATGTTCTCGATATCCGGCTCATCTTCGCCGTTATCGATAAACCGATAGATGAGGATCTCTTCCGGTTCGACTTCCTTGTCGTTTTCCATGATCGGAAGGAGGGCAATGTACTGCCTGCCGTCGACCGGAAAAATACAGATGATGCTGCAGGTAAGATCGGTATCGTCGTCCAGCGTCAAAACAACGGTGCCGAGATCGTCCGGGTCGTCGAAAAGCTCTTCTTCGTTTGTGTCCATTCTATCTGACATGGTGAAACCTCCCTTGCGTGAGTGATTGTGATTCTTTACACAGAATATCAGATTCGGGGTTAAATTGCAACAAAAAATGAGGTATAATGGTAGCCGTAGATATTGATTGAAGCAAAAGAGTGAGGTTCCGGAAAAATGAAAGAAAATACAAGGATTCTGGAGACTGGTATCGGAAGGGCGGAGGTCCTGGGGGCTGTATGTCAGAAAGGCGGCGTAAATTTTGCGGTTAACGTCCCGGATGGGGCAGATGCGTCTCTTGTTCTTGTTGAAAAAGGGAGCGGCGAGATCATTCAAAAGATCGGACTTCCCGAAGAGGAGCGCATGGGGGATATTGCCAGCGTCTATATCCCCTGCGGGGGATCGTTTGAATACGGCTATTATTATGAGATTGAGGGAAAGAAAGAGCTGGATCCCTATGCGGCCCGCATTGCGGACGGGCTTTGTTTTGTCGATTCAGAGCGTTTCAACTGGGGAGAAGCCCGAAAGCCGCAGATCCCCCTGGAAGATCTTTTGATCTATAAGCTTCATGTGCGGGGCTTTACGATGGATCCGAAATCAGGAGTTCGCGATAAGGGGACTTTTCGCGGCCTGCTCCACAAGCTCCCTTACATCAGGGATCTCGGCTTTAACGCAGTGGAACTGATGCCGGCTTACGAATGGGATGATACGCTTCGGATCCCCCATCTCTATGAGGCCAAAAGCGCCGCTCCGGAGCACATGCCTAAAAATTTCTGGGGTTACGCCGCTAAAAACTACTACTTTTCCCCGAAAGCTTCTTTCAGTGCCGGCAGGAATTCCTCTTCAGAGTTTCGCGAGCTGATAAAAGCTCTTCATCTGGCCGGTATGGAATGTATTATGGAGTTCTATATTCCGGAGAAGGAAGAAGCAGTACGCGTTTTCCTGGCTCTTCGGCACTGGGTAAGAGCCTATCGGGTCGACGGTTTTCATCTGATCGGTCCGGGGGTTCCGTCGGATATTATTTTGAAGGATCCGTATCTTGCGGGAACAAAACTTTTCCTCGAAAAGGTCGACGTATGGGGAATTTACGGGAGCGGCAGGCCGCTGCGCAGACGCTTTATTGAATATAACGAGTGGTACGAAAAGTCCGGGAGACGTTTCCTCAAGGGTGATGAATGGGCGGTCGGAGATATGATTAACGGAATCCGCAGAAACCCGGTTACCCACGGAGTCGTCAATTATATGGCAAATGCCAATGGCTTTACTCTCGCCGACGCGGTCAGCTATGACGTAAAGCACAATGAGAAAAACGGGGAAGACAATCAGGACGGTCCGGGCGAAAATTACAGCTGGAATTGCGGAGCGGAAGGCGCAACCCGGAAGAAAGATATTCTGAAGCTGCGCCGGAAACAGATCCGAAACGCTTTTTCTTACCTTCTTCTGTCTCAGGGGATTCCGCTTATCTATGCCGGAGACGAATTTGGGAATTCCCAGAATGGCAACAATAACGGCTACGCGCTGGATAATCCGGAGGGTTGGGTCAGCTGGGGCGCAGCCGGACGAAACTCGGAGCTCAGCGATTTCCTGCGGAAACTCATCGCCTTTCGGAAGGCTCACCCGATCACCCACATGCCCTCCGAACTGACCGGATTCGACAAAAAATCACTGGGTTTTCCGGATATCTCCTTCCACAGCAAAGCAGCGTTCCTGCCTGATTCGGGCAGGGATACACGCGCCTTCGGGATTCTTCTGAACGGAGGGTATGCCGAGCTCCCCGATGGGAAACCGGATCAATTTCTTTATCTCATGTTTAATTCCGGCTGGAAGGAAGATGAATTGGCCTTGCCGCCGCTTCCCCCGCAGAAAGCATGGGCGCTTGCGCTCACGACAGACGAAGAGGGCTGCCGTGATTTATGCCCGGCAGATGAGGATGGCTTCATCCGGAATGAAAAGATGACGATAATTCCTCCGCGAAGCGTGATTGTTCTCATTGGAAATGATAAGAAGGTTGAAAATGAACATCCTGTGTCACCTGAAAACGATAACGAAGCATCATAATCTCGTCATGTCCTACTGCATCAGGGCCGGACTCATCCGTCAGGGTCTGATGCACGATTTATCCAAGCTTTCGCCGGAGGAGTTTCTGGTAGGAATCCGCTATTATCAGGGAACCCGCAGTCCGAATAACGCGGAAAGGGAGAAGGAAGGCAAATCCAATGCCTGGCTCCATCATAAAGGCCGCAATAAGCATCACTATGAATATTGGATCGATTACTCTCTGGATCCGGACTGCAAAACCGGTATCGCCGGCATGCAGATGCCCAGGCGTTACGTAGCGGAGATGATATTTGACCGGGTGAGCGCTTCAAGAGTCTATGAGGGCGACGGCTATACAGACGCCTCCCCGCTCAAATACTTCCTCGGAAACAAGGAGAAATGCTGGTTTATCAACGATACGACGAAAAGACAGATGGAATTTCTTTTAACCATGTGGGCGGAAGAAGGTGAAGAGTATACAATTGCCTATATCCGCGAAATCTTTTTGGGCGGAAAGAATATAAAATTATGAGGGAAGTCGACTTGGAAGAAGAAAGGAACAGCCCCTGTGATGGGTATGGAGATAACGGCCTTATCGCGGCCCTTATCCTCCTGGTTTCTTTTGGTCTGGTTATGGGCTACAGCGCGAGCGGCAATACGGCTCTGTCCAATGGGAAGGCGGCTTTTTATTTTCTGCTGAAACAGGGTGTCATTGGTCTTGGCGGCTTTGCCCTTGCCCTGATCCTCTCGAAGCTGGACTATCACGTTTTATGGAATCTGGGCTATGCAGGCGTCGGCGTTTCAGCCGTCCTGCTCTTTATCCTCCGCTTTTTTGAACCGATCAACGGGGCCAGGCGCTGGATCAGGATTCTCGGAAAGTTTACGTTTCAGCCCTCCGAACTGGCGAGACTCGCAATCGTAATCTGTGTTCCGATATTGGCCGTAAAAAAAAGAAGGGCTTTCGGAAGTCTGTCCGACACCATACTTTCCCTGCTTCCGGGGACCCTGCTGGCAGCGGAGACGCTGTTTATATCAGACGATCTGAGCTCGGCGGTCATCCTGTTTGCCATGAGTTATTTCGTTGTTTTTATCGCTCACCCCGGGACCAGAAAGCTTCTGGCCGCAGCCGCGGCCGGCGTCCTGGCCGCAGCCGCGTTCGTCCTTTACGTATGGATGCGTTATGTTCCGGGGGATGGCAGCAGTTTTCGCCTGATCCGGCTCCTGATCTGGAAAAATCCTGCGGCCTACGAGGGAACCAACGGGGAACAAACCATTCTGGGACTTTACGCGATAGGAAACGGAGGCTTTTTCGGAAAAGGCCTGGGCAGCAGCACGATGAAGCTTGGGCAGCTGAGGGAAGCGGGAAACGATTGGATCTTTTCCGTTATCTGCGAGGAGCTTGGCTTTTTCGGGGCTTTCGTTGTTGTGCTGCTTTTTCTATATCTCCTGTACAGGCTTCTTGTGATCGCAATTCATGCGCCGGATCTTTATGGATCGCTTCTTACAGCCGGTGTTTTTGCCCATATGGCGCTGCAGTCGGCTCTGCACATTGCCGTGACGGTGGGCCTGGCTCCGCCGACGGGAGTGACGCTGCCGTTTTTCAGCTTTGGAGGCAGTTCGCTGCTTATAACGATGGCGGAGATGGCCGTCGTCATGTCCGTATCGAGACGGATACGCAGGAAGCAGGAGGGGGACTGAATACTCTGCCGTCCGCTTCCAAAACGAATCCCCGCAAGTTCCCGCGGAGCGTCTGTTTCAGGCGGAAGCCTGGAGCCCTGCCGGGACAGACCGGATCTGATCCGCTGCCTGAAACGGAGATTTCATACTTAGATAAAGATTTTCCTGAGAGGAGTACATCATAATGACAGTTAAAACCAGATTTGCCCCGAGTCCGACCGGGAGAATGCATGTCGGGAACTTAAGAACCGCTCTTTATTCCTTTTTGATCGCAAAGCATGCCGGGGGAAACTTCATGCTCCGCATCGAAGATACGGATCAGGAACGTTTTGTGGAAGGCGCGGTAGATATTATTTACCGTACGCTCGATAAGGCGGGCCTCACGATCGACGAGGGCCCGGACAAGGACGGCGGCGCGGGACCTTACGTGCAGAGCGAGCGGCAGGCACTCGGCATTTACATGGATTACGCGAAAAAGCTGATTGAACAGGGAAACGCCTATTACTGCTTCTGCAGCAAGGAAAGGCTGGAATCTCTGAAAACCGTTGTCGCCGGCAAGGAGATTTCCCAGTATGACAAGCACTGTCTGCACCTTTCGAAGGAGGAAATTGAGGAAAAGCTGGCGGCCGGCGTTCCCTATGTGATCCGGCTTAATGTGCCGGCAGAAGGGACGACGACTTTCCATGACGATATCTACGGCGATATCAGCGTCGAGAACAGGGAACTGGACGATATGATCCTGATCAAATCCGACGGTTTTCCGACTTATAATTTCGCCAACGTGGTTGACGATCATACCATGGGCATCACCCATGTGGTAAGGGGAAATGAATACCTCTCTTCAAGCCCCAAGTACAACCTGCTCTACGAGGCTTTCGGCTGGGAGGTGCCCACCTACGTCCACTGCCCGCTGATCACCGATGAAAACCACGCCAAGCTCTCCAAAAGATCCGGCCATTCTTCCTTTGAGGACCTTTTGGAGCTGGGCCTTATACCGGAGGCCATCGTCAACTATGTGGCGCTCCTGGGCTGGAGCCCGGAGGACAATGAAGAGATCCTCTCTCTGGATGAGCTGATTCAGAAGTTTGATTACAAAAAGATCAATAAGAGCCCCGCGGTCTTCGATATGACCAAGCTTCGCTGGATGAACGGGGAGTATATAAAGCGCATGGATGAAGATGAATACCTGTTAAAAGCGCTTCCGATCATCGAAAAAACCGTGACGAAGGTGGCGGATAAGAAGGCGCTGGCCGATCTGGCCCAAAGCCGCATTGAGACCTTTAACGACATTCCGGAGCTGCTCGGCTTTTTTGAAGAAGTGCCGGAGTATGAGGTTTCCTTATATACGCATAAGAAAATGAAAACCACGCCCGAGCTTTCCCTTACGGTTCTTCAAAAAGTCCTCCCGCTTATCGAGGGCGCGGAAGATTTTTCAAATGACGCGCTCTACGCCATGCTTGTCGGGTTTGCCGGGCAGAACGGTTTTAAAAACGGGCAGGTCATGTGGCCGATTCGGACGGCTGTTTCCGGAAAGGCCCAGACGCCGGGCGGCGCAACCCAGCTAATGGAGCTTCTGGGCCGGGAGGAATCCTGCGCCCGGATCAGGGCGGCCATCGGGAAGCTTGAAAGGGAGGCTTAAGTGAGGGACTTATATGTCCGCCTGATCGGCCTTGCGGAGATGGAAGGGGCGCCTCTGCCCCAGAAGGAGATCAGCGCCCTCGCAAGAAGGGCTGCCGTCTCCTTTGTCCGGGAACTCTTCGGAATCCCGGAAGATGAGCTCATCATCGCTGCCGGAAGATATGGAAAACCCTATTTTCCCAATCATCCGGAGGCCTGCTTCAATATCAGCCATGCCGGGGATTACATTATGCTCGCCGTTTCCTCCGTTCCGCTTGGCTGCGATATCGAAAAGCTTCGGATATCGGATGAAAAAAAGCTTTTATCCATGGCCAGGCATATTTTTTCCGGGAAGGAATATGACGCCTATCTGGCCGGGGAAGACAAAGTGGACGCTTTTTTCAGGGCCTGGGTCCTGAAGGAGGCGGAATCGAAATGGCTGGGATGCGGCTTTGCCGGGGGCTTTAACAAGCTTCCCGGAGAGGGCGTCCATGCGCTTTGGAAGCCGGAAGAAGGCTACTACGCGGCGGTATGGGCCGGGGAGGCGTTTGATCTGCATTTGACAAAAATGAAAGGAACAGATATTGCATGAGTGAGATTTCGAGACGGCGAACGTTCGCCATTATTTCGCATCCGGATGCCGGCAAGACCACGCTGACGGAAAAATTTCTTCTCTATGGAGGAGCCATCAACCTGGCCGGATCGGTAAAAGGAAAGGCGACGGCGCGGCATGCAGTCTCCGATTGGATGGAAATCGAGAAACAAAGGGGGATTTCGGTTACTTCCTCCGTGCTCCAGTTTCATTACAATGGTTTTTGCATCAACATATTGGATACGCCCGGCCATCAGGACTTTTCGGAGGACACTTACCGAACGCTGATGGCGGCGGATTCCGCGGTTATGGTTATCGACGGAGCCAAGGGCGTCGAGGCGCAGACCCGAAAACTCTTTAAAGTCTGCGCAAGGCGTCATATACCCATCTTCACGTTTATCAACAAGATGGATCGGGAGGCCCGGGATTCTTTTGAGCTTGTCGATGAGATTGAACGGGAACTGGGGATCCCCTGCTGCCCCGTCAACTGGCCGATCGGATCCGGCAGGGGTTTCCGGGGCGTATACGACCGGGAGACGAAAAAAGTCCTTTTATTCCATGACACCGAGAAAGGCACCAGGGAGGGAGCCATCGAGGAGATTGCCCTCGATTCTCCGGAGATAAGCCGTTATCTGGAACAGGAGGAGGCTGAAAAGCTGGAAGAAGAGCTGGAGCTTCTGGACGGCGCATCCGAGCCCTTCGATCAGGAGAAGGTAAGCAGGGGACTTTTGTCTCCGGTCTTCTTCGGATCGGCGCTGACAAACTTCGGGGTCGAGACTTTCCTTTCCCACTTTCTTACAATGACGCAGCCGCCGCTGCCCAGAATGTCCGATATCGGGCTTATCGATCCTGAAAAACACGGTTTTTCGGCTTTTGTTTTTAAGATTCAGGCCAATATGAACAAAAATCATCGGGATCGGGTCGCTTTTATGAGAATCGTATCCGGC
>JAILID010000112.1 GCA_024695465.1 Lachnospiraceae bacterium
TCCAGATCCGCAGGGGCAAAACGGTTTTCCGAGAGCTTCACGATGCTGCCGTCCTTCGCGTTGCATCCGAACATCGCTTTGACAACGGTGCCGAACTGGGTCTTTCCTTCCCCTCCTTTTCCTTTGATGATCAGCATTCTCTGAGCTTTTGTGAGGGGCAGAAGGCAGTATCCCAGGTATTCCTGCACGGTAGGAATATCTTCTTCGTAAAAGAGCTCCTGGAGAAAACTGAGCCACCTTTCCGGCTTCGGGGCATTGGCATTGAATGTCACCGGCAGCCTGCTGCGCACGATCACATTTTTCCCTTCATGGAAATCCCCGTTGAGAAAAAGTGTTCCGTTTGTCAGGTGGATCCGGTCCGTTTCGAGCGGAAGTGATTCCTTGAAAACAGACATTTTCAGAACATCAACAATGTTGGTGACCTTTCTGGAAATGTTCGTGACGATATAGGGACTGATTTCATCAAAGATCCGGGAGCGCAGAAGATCGGGATCGCTGACACGGCCATCCGGAGAGAAGAAAGCACGTTCACTGTAGATCAGTTGATACTTTTTTAAAAACTGTTCCGCAAAAAGAGTTTCATTGATCGTCTTGCCGTCTGTCCATGCAGGTTCGTCTTCGGGATCGATTTCCATCCCGAGGAGTTCCTGCAGCTGTTCCATCTGTTCCGCTGTCAGTTCCGGTTTTCTGTTCATGAAAAGAGAACACCTTCTTTCCGTATTCGATCAGAATCAGGATCTGATCTTTGAAATCTGCTTCAAGAAAACAGTCGATGATATACTCGACGGTCGTAAGATTTTGGAGAGCTTCTATGAAGCGCACATCCCATTTTTCTTCCGGCGAGCTGGGAGCATATCGATCTTTCCAGTTTTCCAGTGTGCGTTTGTAAGTGACAAGTGAGTGGAAGAACCGGTTCAGAACTCTTTCGATTTTCCGGTTCACACGGACGGTCTCGGGTGAAAAAGGAGTTTTCATCCGTCTGGGATCTTTCTTTTTTACTTTGCAGATGTCAAAATCCTCTGCGATTTTTTTTGCTGCTTCATAATTGTTTATGTGAAAGAGTTTTGCGGTGAGGCTGATGACATCGCCGTCCGCTCCGCATCCAAAACAGTGATACCGCCGGTCTACTTTCATGCTCGGCACATGATCATCATGAAAGGGACAGCGGCACATGCCGGACCGGTTTACGGGAAGTCCGTACCGGGTTGCTGCATCGTATGCCGTGACGGATGACTTTACTGTTTTGTAGATCCTAGGTGGTGGCTTGGTGTGATTCATTTTCTGATAGTCCTCATTTGGTTAACTTTGACGGTAATGCGGCCATTAGTCAGACTCCTTTCGCGCAATTTTCCCGGGTACGGCTTCCATGCCGAACATGGAAAGAGCAATGTTGACCTTATCCATTCGAACTGTCTCTTTCCCCTGTTCCAGTTCCCTGACAAAACGAAGGCCGAGACCGGATCTCATGGCGAATTCTTGTTGGGTAAGTCCTGCGGCTTTACGGTTTGCTTTAATAAATGCGGCGATCTTGTTCATCTCATGCATCCTCTAGTACATCTCATTTATCAGCTATGTATCAAATATATACCCTTTCGGGACTTTCTGGGGTAAGCTGAATCTTGGATTTATACTTAGTGGAAGGCGTTGTGTCAAGGTGTGTAAGATTTATTTGCAGCATAGATTGGTCTAAAAAGGATTGATGCTATGCGAAGATAAGATTACAATTCGGATTCAGGAGTTTTTTACAGAGCCTGTGTCACAAAAGAGGAACCCAATTTCGTCTATAGTGTAAAGAGTTGAAAAAGAAAGCGCTTTCGAAAGGAAGAATCAATGGAACTGAGAACAGAATCGGATCTGGAGCAGCTGGTACGGCAATACCAGGAACCTCTCCTACGATATTGCACCGGCATTCTGGGGAACTCGGCGGATGCTGAAGATGCGGTACAGATCACGTTCATCAAGGCGTGGAAGAAGAGGAGCAGTCGGAAAAAGGAAAATTCACTGAAAAGCTGGCTGTTCCGAATCGCCTACCGCACCTCGGTAGATCTTCTGAGATCAAGAAAGAGTGCCGACGAGATCCCGGATAATCTGGCGGAGAATGCGGCGGAGGAGGGGGAAGCCGGGTTTTCCGAAGAGACCGCGGCCGCGCTCGGAGCATTGAGCGTGCTGGACCGCGCAATCGTGGAAGAACGGATCCTCGAGGAGATGTCCTATGAAGAGATGGCGGAGATTCATCATTTGCCTGCAGGGACTTTTCGAAGGCGTTACAGCCGCGCGAGGCGAAAGCTACAGACATTATTGACGAAGGAGGATAAACAAAATGAGTGAAAGAACGAAGATTTTTTTAGATCAGGGAGAACGGACTCTTCAGAAAAAACTCAAGGACAGTTATGTCTCGGAAAAGACAGACCTTTGGCCGGCCGTCCAAAGGGCTGTCGCGAAGGAGCCGGCGCAGGCAATATCCGGTACCCGGAGAGCTCCCGTCTCACGCCGCGTATGGGTCGCAGCCGCAGCCCTGGCTGCCGTACTGGGTCTCATGGGAGCGGGAATTTTTAAACATTGGTCGATCTATGACAGCAGCGGTAAGAAAGAGACATTGGCGCAGGAGGAAGCATTTGAACCCGGGGACGGTTACGCCGCCATGAAGCCTGCGGAGGAAGAGGAAGCATTTTCCAAGACAGAACTCTATTACGCCTATGACTGGGTGGAAAATGAGAATTTGATCCCGGGAGGACTGCAGATTCCTGGAAATACGGCGGAAGAGCAGAATATTCCGGAGCTGAAAGAAAAGCTTATACAGATACCGCAGGGATCTTTGGTGGAGATAAGCACCAATGGAATCGATTACGCGGAAGTTCAGGGGAGTTTCACGTCGGATTACGAGATCTGCAAAGAAACGATTGGCGATAACGCGCTGGGAATCCGGCTGCCGGAGGAGTCGCTGATCCCATCGGAATACAGGGAGCATCTTTCCTTTACGAGCGGATATTATATAACGGAGAAGGATTACGCTTCCAGAGAGGAATCGGCTTCTGAAAAAACGGAACGGTATACGCTTCAAAGCTATCTCCTGCCGGAATCCGTCCGGAGCCAGACAGGATGGTACGCGCTGGAGTGGTTCAAAGCGGACAAGAGCCCGATCATCTGCACCGCGTATCTGGCGGAGAATGACGAAATGTATATCCCGGTGTCAGAGGAGAAGGATAGAGTCAAACCGCTTGCTGTCGACGGGTTCGACAAGGCTCTGAACTGGGAACACTATAATGAGGCGTATGATGCACAGGAAATCACTCTGATGCTCTGGCAGAAGATCGACCCGGTAACGGTTCTGGAACTGGGATACGGTAAAGATCCCGCCCCGTCCCGGAAGCAGTATATTGTATATATGCTGGACGCCGTCGGGATCACCGCGGACGAGGCGCTGAGAATCGCAGAAGAATGGTAAAATAGAGTCAGGGGGACGGTTCTGAATGACACGTCCCTTCCTGTTTTTATAGAAAAACTCTTTCAGAGATCCAAGAAAACGGATTCTGAAAGAGTATTTTGTTGGATGGCTTTTTCCCACCAAAACGAGTTTTAAGATCATCTATTCTACTATAACCCTTGAAATAAGGGTAAAATAATGTTAATATATCCTAAATATAAGGGATACTTGTGCCAAACCGCAAGAAAATTGCAAACTGGGAGGAGAGGCTTATAACCATGAGAAGTAAGAGTTACGCGATTCAGGATGTCCTGAAAGCGGAAGATATAAGAACGCTTCGGAAAAACCTTGAAATGACACAGAAGCAGTTTGCGGACTTTGTGGGAGTGTCAAATAAAACAATTGAAAGATGGGAAAAAGGGGAGGACGAGATCGGGGGACCGATTACCGTACTGTACCGTGTTCTTATGGAGATGCCGGATCTGCCGGAACGGCTTAGGATACCGGAGAAAACCGCTCCGCTGCGACTGTATTATATGTATCGTAGAGAAGTCTGTACGATCATTGATGTAAATGAGCGAAAGCGAACGGTGGCTATTAAGAACTTCACGAAAAGAGCGCAGTTCCGGGCGTTTGGAGTAAACACGGAACCGAGCTATGAGGACTATGAGGAGTTTATGGAAAGCAGATGTTTTCCACGAAGCAGAGACAAGATGAAACTGTTGCTTAAAGAGCTTGGCCTGCCTTTTTATGATCCGCTCCTGATCATTGAGAAAACGGAAGGGAGAATGGAGGAGGACGAATTCTGGATAAGGATTGAGCGAATGTGAGGGCTGGATCCTTCTCGTGATCATAGCGACAGGGACAGTGAGGATAAAAATGATTGAATTGTTATCGCAGGAAATCACCGCGGATAATAGAAAGTCATCGAAAGGCAACCAGCTGAAATGGAGACGGGGAGACCTGTGGTATAAAGCAGATTACGCCGGCTACGAAGGACTCGCGGAATATATGGTTTCAGGGTTATTAAAATACAGCAGCCTAAGTCAGGCGGAATATACAGAGTATGAAACGGAACAAATTACGTATAAGGGAAATCAACACCTTGGGTGCAGAAGCAGGCATTTTCTGTCTGACGGTGAACAGCTGATTACCATAGAACGGCTGTTTCGGAATGCGTATGGGGAAAGCCTTTATGAGAGTATTTTCAAAATACAAGATGTAAGGGATCGGCTTCTGTATCTGTGCGGACAGGTGGAACGTATACGCACGTTCTCCGGCCAGGCCCTATACGCGACAAAGAAGCGGCTGATGGATTATCGGGGCGACAGATTCTATTCAGACAAAAATACAGCTCAGGCAGGATGACAATGTGCTGATCATCTATACCACAGACCTCACCGAGGCATGGGAACTGATTGAGTCGATTCGATAGGGGGTGCAGCTTCCGGGTTTATAAACTGTGATCACAAACATAGAAACGCCCTGCAAGTTTGAGGCTTGCAGGGCGTTGTTGAATCATTTCAACATTCCGATATATGTGGGCACGGATTGTTTCTTTACTATCAAACTCTTGTAAGTTATACTGAAATCAGATCTCTATGAGTATTTCAGAGGTGACGTGGTTTATATCAATTAGGCATAAGAAATTTGAATTTGCGGAGGTGCATGATGGGACTTAACAAGAGTACAGGTGGTTAGCTGCCTTTCAGACACGACGATGAGTCACATATTCCCGGGCAGGACAGTAACAGTATCTTTACAAAAGAAGGACTGATCACTTCTGCTGTAATTATAGCGCTTCTGGTTGTCGGAGGATTAATTTACGCGCAATTCTTCGGTCCTCATCCCCTGCCATAATGATAATACTGAATTCCAGCTTGTATGCATGAGAAAAATTGAATGGTAAGCAAAGCAGAGCCGATTAGCAGCGATGTTGGCCGGTCTCGCTTAGCTTTTTCCGGATCTCTTAAATTTCCGAAAGCGGGTGCAGAGACTGCCAGGTTTTAATTTTCAGAGCTTAATTGGAGAAAAAGAAATGGATTATCTTCATTTTGGAAAAGAAGACGGTGAAAAGATTGTTATCCTGCCCGGGCTTGCGCTCAGGAGCGTGATGGGCGCGGCGGAAGGCATCAAAGCTGCCTATGGTCTTCTGGCGGAGAACTATGATATTTACCTGCTTGATCACATCCGGGTAGAGCCGGAAGGATACACTATCGCGGATATGGCCGTCGATACTCTGGCCGCGTTTGATGAGCTGGGGCTCGATCATGTGCACCTCATGGGCGTCTCTATGGGCGGAATGACAGCGCAGATGATTGCCCTCAGGGCTCCGAAACGGGTATCTTCACTGATTTTGTGCTCCACCGCAGTGAACACGGCGCACAGCGATCCCGCAGTTTTTGAAAAATGGAAAACATTTGCGGAGGACAGGAATGCACCTGTTCTGATGGAAACCTTCGGTGAATACGTCTATACCCCTTCCTTCTACGAGCGGTACAGGGATATCATCATTTCCTCAGGAGACGGTGCAACGGAGCGGGATTTCAGCAATTTCCTGGTCTCTCTAAGAGCAATCCGGGACTTTGACGTGAGCGGTGAGATCCGGAAAGTCATCTGCCCTGTCCTCGTCCTGGGTGCCGGCGAGGATCGTGTTTTCGGCCGCGAGGCAGCGGATGATCTGGTCAGGGCGCTGAACTGCGAGTCTTTCATTTTCGAGGGGTACGGCCACGGCGTCTACGATGAGGCTCCGGATTACCTCACCCATATCGACGCATTTCTTCGCAGTGAATAAGCGGCCGGGTGCCGGAAGAAGTATGATTGATAAATGTATCGGTCAGCAAGAGAGAAAAGGAGGAGAAACAGATGTACGAAGCAAATTCTACAGAAATGCAAACCATTCGCGTGACCGGCAAGGGACGGATCAGGATTAAGCCTGATACGACACGGGTCACCATGACTCTCGAGGGAACCTATCCGGAGTACAGCGAGACGCTCCGCAGGTCCTCGCAGGATACGGAGCAGCTGAGGGAGCTTCTGACCGGTTTTGATTATGCAAGAGCTGATCTAAAGACCCTGAATTTCAACGTCGACACCGAGTATGAGAGCTGCGAGGAAAAGGGCGTTTACAGGCAGCGGTTTGTCGGCTATAAATTTCATCATCTGATGAAGGTGGAATTCCCGTCCGACAACGACCGCCTCGGCAGGATCCTGTACGCGCTGGCCAACTGCCCGCTGAATCCGCAGTTTCGCCTCAGCTACACGGTAAAAGACCAGGAGGCGGCGAAAAATGAACTTCTTGCAAAGGCTGTCATCGATGCAAAGGAGAAGGCTGTCGTGCTGACGCAGGCGGCCGGTGTTTCTCTTGGGGCCATCCTGAATATCGATTATTCGTGGGGAGAGCTCAATTTTGAGGTTCGGCCCATGAACCGCATGCTGATGGCGGATGCATGCGTGAAGGAAGCCGGGATGGCGAAAGGCGCGAGCTGCGATATGGATATCGAGCCGGATGATATTGAGGCGGCGGATACGGTGACGGTGGTTTGGGAGATTGGATGAGCAGGCGGAGTAATGCCTCATCGCGCGAAGCGTGAAAAAACATATATGGTCACCGGGTGATGCGGCTGCTGCCGTTAAGATTGCTCAGCGCTATCCCGCGCGCATCTCCCGCGGGGCGGGAAATGAAAGGTATGCTTGTGCTCACATACGAATCAGGGGGAAATAGGCATGGAGTTTAAAGTTGGCGTTGGAAAGTCCGATTTCGCGGCGCTTAGGGAATCAGGCAATTACTATGTTGACAAGACAGAAATACTATATGAACTTGTACGGGACACGGATAATGAGGTCTCGCTTTTTACCAGGCCGCGCAGGTTTGGGAAAACCCTCATGATGAGTATGATGGAAAATTTTTTCAGCATACGGAAGGACAGCCGGGATGCTTTTGCGGGGCTTGCCGTGACAAAGCATGAGGATTTCTGTAGGAAATGGATGAATCAGTATCCGGTTCTGTTTTTTCTTTTAAGGACGCAGAAGGGGAAAACTTTGACAGCGCCTATAAAATGCTTGAGACAAAATTGGCGGATATGTGTAAGGAACTGGCGTCAGTACTAAGCAATGCGGACGCGGATGCAGATGATAAGAAAATATTCGCAAAACTCAAAGCAAAAAATGCGGAAGAAGATGATGTAAAGAACGCGATTAAAACGGTTATGCGAATGATGCATACGGTCTGCGGCAGGAAAGTCATTCTTCTTCTTGATGAATACGATGTCCCTCTCGCGAGGGCGAGCGAAGAGAACAGCGCTGAGAATCAATACTATTCCAGTCCTTTATCGGGGGAACCGTTTCACCGGGAAATACCCGTTTTATGCCAGGGGATATCAGCCCGCAAATGATTTTGAAAAAAGCTGAAATGGCGGCGAATTTCAATTGAATCTGCTGTAATAAAGATTCCTATGCCGCGTTAAGAGGGGAGTTTCGTTATGGGAATTTACTTGAATCCGGGATTTGAAAACTTCAGAAGAACGCTATCCGCGGATATTTACGTGGATAAAACGATGATGATCGCGGCAACAAATCGTTTTATTGATAAAGGAAATAATTATGTCTGCATGTCCCGTCCAAGGCGTTTCGGAAAAACCGTCACTAGCGAGATGCTGTGTTCTTATTACTCTAAAGGCTGTGATGCGAGAGAATTATTCGCGCCTTATAAAATTGCGAAGGATCCGTCTTTTGAGAATAAATTGAACAGGTACAATGTGATTAAGATTGACTGGAACAGCGAGTACCAGAATGTGGAGGATACGGATAATCTTATCAAGATTGTAACGGAAAAAGTGAAAACAGAAATGCGAAAAGAGTTTCCTGGGATTTCCCTCGAACCCTTTGATTCCCTGGGGGAAAGTATCCTGAAGATATATGGTGAAACCGGCGAGACGTTTGTAATCCTGATGGATGAGTATGATGTGTTTATCCGCGAACATGTCACCCGGGAATTGTTTGAAAAGTATCTGAGACTTTTGAATGCCCTGTTCAAAAGCTCAACTTTGCGCCCGGCTATTTCCCTGGCTTATCTTACCGGCATCCTTCCTGTCGCGCGGGATAAGGTTCAGTCAAAGCTGAATAATTTCAGGGAATATACGATTCTTGATGCCATGGAACTGGCGGAATACGTGGGCTTTACAGCTGATGAAGTAAAGGAGCTGTGCCGACGCTACGATATGGACTATGAGGAGTGCAGGAACTGGTATGATGGCTATGCGCAGCACGGATATGAGATATATAATCCTGAATCTGTAGTGAACGCGATGCTGCAAAGAGAGTACGATGGGTATTGGAACCGTACCTCGACCTATATGGCTATTGCGGAGAGAATCCGCTGTGATCTGCGCGGAACGAAGGAAGATGTCCTTCGGATGCTTTCGGGAGAATCCGCGGATGTTAATGTTACCCGCTTCATGAATACCATGGACTCATTTCATACAAAAAGCGATGTTTTTACATATCTGATACACTTAGGATATCTGGCCTATAACAAGAAGGAGAAAACCTGCCGCATTCCAAACAAAGAGGTTCGTCAGGAATGGTTTAATGCCATCGAGGACGATCCGAATTACGATCAGACGAATAAAATCATTTTTGCGTCGAAACAGCTTTTGATGGATACCATCGAGGGCAATAATGAAGCTATTGCCCGGGCACTTTCTGAAAGCCATATACATGTGACGAGCAATCGAAGCTATAATAATGAGGACGCCCTGGGCAGCGCGATTTACCTTGCCTATATTTACGCGCTGAATGATTATCTTTGTTTTAGGGAACTGCCGGCGGGCAAGGGCTTTGCTGATGTGGTCTATATTCCGCTGCATCCGGGATGCGGCAGCCGTCCGGCCATAATCGTCGAATTAAAACGGGGCGGCTCTGCAGGCAGCGCGCTAAAACAGATTGCGGACAGACAGTACTTTAAGCCATTGGAAGGGTATTATGGAAAAATCCTTCTTGTGGGAATAAATTATGATGAAAAGACAAAGACACACTCGGCTCAGACACGGTGGTATGTGAAAGAGTGATATTATCTGGCCAAAGTTAATAAACAACCTGAGAACCATAAGGAGAACTTAAAATGGAAAATATGAAAAAGGACTGGGAACTGTATCAGAGCAAGCTCGGAAAATGGCAGGAAGACTACGCGGACCGCCTGATCAAAGAGTATATGAAGATTCTGACCGGCAAGGGCACGGCCGCGGAGAGGATCGCGGCGCTTAAAGAACGAGTTGACGGGGATTTCTCCGGGATCGGACTCACGCTGGTTCCGAACGAGGAGGAGATGCTTTTTGACCTCATCGACCTGGTGAGGGAGGACGTGATCATGATGGATGACGTCGGGGACTTCAGCGAGGAGACGCTGGAGACGGTGAAGCATTTTATCTGAAGGGCTTATACAAAAAATGACGGGCTGTAATATATGCTGTTGGGGTCAAAACCCTTATTCGTTGGAGACTGCCGCAACACGCAGCATCTGTATTCACCAGCGAGTTCTATATGAGGTAGTTCCCTGGCCTGATGATAGCTTATGACCCTGACATCAAGTATGAATGATTCGAATCGTGTTAACAAAATATACATGGAGATTTTCAGCAGTTTATGTTATTATGCACAAATAAGAAGCGTTCTTTTTTTAATAAGGAGGCAAAATGACTATGGTTACAAATATTTCTCCCTCGGCCTGCCTGGAGCTGAAAGAGGGAACACATGTCGCCAAAATCGTGCTGATGCCGGGCGATCCGCTCCGCGCGAAGTACATCGCGGAGCATTACCTCGAGAATCCGGTTCTCTTCAACGATGTCAGAAACATGCTCGGCTACACCGGGACATATGAGGGAAGGGAAATCTCCGTCATGGGCTCCGGCATGGGCATGCCGTCGTTTACGCTCTACGCTTACGAACTCTTCAATTTCTTCGGCGTTGAGGCCATCATTCGTATCGGTTCGGCAGGCGGCCTGCTCGAAACCGTCCATGTCCGGGATGTTGTGATCGCGATGTCCGCGTCGACCAACTCCAACATGGCGACCGCATATAACCTGCCGGGCGTCCTTGCGCCGACGGCTGATTACGGGCTTCTTCGGGAAGCCGTGAAATTGGCGGAAGAGATGGGGGTTCATTCCCATGTGGGATCGGTCTACACATCGGATTTCTTCTACCATCCGGACAAGGAAGTCAACCTGAAGGCAAAGGAGCTCGGGCTTCTGGCAGTCGAGATGGAGGCTGCCGGCCTCTATCTCACCGCGATGGCTGCCCGAAAGAAGGCGCTCGCGATGTTCACAATCAGCGATCATATCTTCACGGGCGAGGCCCTGAGCGCGATTGAACGCCAGGACAGCTTTCATGAGATGATGGAGATCGCTTTAAAGACAGCCGCCAGGGCGGATATTTGAAATCGTTGTAAAAAATAAAATATGTGAAAAAGAGAACAATGCGTGTACTGGTCTGAATTATTCACGCCGTCTATAGCATGCCCCCTAAGGTGTCGTTTTTGCTGCCAAACAACAGAAATAACCACCAGTGGACATTTTGACGGTCAAATTCTGCCTTATCGATTCAAAAAAACGAATGCCTTGCGGTATTCGTTTTTTTTGTTGTTTGGCTTAAACCAACTGTATTCCCGCCAACCCTGCTCGAAATACAGTAAAAAGCAAGGTATCCAGCCCCTTTGAGGGGGAGAATCAACTGTATTCCCTCCAACCTTTCTCAAAATACAGTTAAAAGCAAGATCATAAGCCGCCCCGCAGGCGTAGAATTAAGCAGGGATTGTTCCCCGGACCGGCCTTCAGTCGGTCCCCTATCGTCTCCACAGTATGGAGGAGATTGTCTCTGCTGCCCGTAAAAACCGGGATTATTCCGAGGAAAGGGGCCTTCGAGGCCTCTTTTTTGTGTCATTTTTTGAAATTGCGCAGATTGCAAAAGCAGAGTACAATAAAAAGCAGCAGATGCGGGTTTTTCAAAGATCCGCTGCTTTTGTTTTTTAATTTTTGGGGGAAGGCTGACAGGGGGGACTTGATATGGAAAAATGGTTTGTTTCGAATAAGCGGGCTGATTTTAACGGGATAGCGGAAAAATTCAAAATTGATCCGGTGACCGCCCGCGTCATCCGGAACCGGGATGTCATCGGCTATGAAGCGATAAACGAGTTTTTGAACGGAACCGTCAGGGATTTTCATGACCCGATGCGGATGAAGGGGATGGACAAAGCGGTTTCCATCCTCAGCGCAAAGCTGAAGGAGGGGAAGAAGATCCGGATCATGGGCGATTATGATATCGACGGGATCATGTCCTCTTATATCTTAAAGAGAGGCTTTGACGAGCTGGGCGGAGATGCGGACATCCGGATCCCGAATCGGGTAACGGATGGATACGGCCTCAGCGAGCGGATGGTCCGGGAGGCCGGAGAGGACGGGGTGGATACCATCGTTACCTGCGACAACGGGATCTCGGCCGGACAGGAGATCGCTCTCGCGAAGAGCCTGGGCATGACGGTCGTGGTCACCGATCACCACGAAGTTTTTCATTTTCCCGAAGAGGCGGACGCCGTCGTCGATCCCAAGCAGGAGGGCGAAACCTATCCCTATACGGAGCTTTGCGGCGCGGCGGTGGCCTGGAAGCTGATCCTGGCGCTGGGCGGCGATGCGGACAGCAAGCTCCTGCCCTTCGCGGCTTTCGCTACGATCGGAGACGTCGTCGCGCTGACGGGAGAGAACCGGATCCTGGTCAAAGAAGGCATGAGGCGCCTTCACCGAACGGATAATCATGGAATGCTGGCCTTGTCCGGCCTGTGCGGAATCGACATCAATTCGGTAAGCGTCTACCATGTCGGGTTTGTTCTGGGACCCTGCTTCAACGCCAGCGGCCGGCTGGATACGGCGGATCTGGGGCTTAAGCTTCTTTTTGCGGAAAATGAAGAGCAGGCCGGAAAGCTGGCGGAAACCCTGACGGATCTTAACGAGAGCCGGAAGCGGATGACGGAGGAAGGCGTGACGGAGGCGGTCCGGATCCTTGAGGAAGAGGGCAGGAAGGAAGAGAAGATCTATGTCCTCTTTCTTCCGGAGATACACGAGAGTATTGCCGGGATCATTGCGGGCCGGATCCGGGAAAAATACAACCATCCGACGATCGTGCTCACCAGAACGGAAAAGGGCCTTAAGGGGTCCGGGCGCTCCACCGAAAACTACAATATGTTCGAGGGGATCTCGGCGGCGGAAGGACTTCTGACAAAATTCGGCGGCCATCCGATGGCCGCGGGGCTTTCAATGCCGGAGGAGAACCTGGAAGCATTTCGGAAGGCGCTCAATGACGGCTGCGGGCTTGAAAAGGGAGATTTTTATGAAAAAGTCAGGGTGGATATGCTGCTCCCCCTTTCTCATCTCTCCTCGAAGCTGACGGAGGAGCTGCGGCGGCTGGAGCCTTTTGGAACCGCGAATCCGCGGCCTCTGTTCGCGGCCAAAGACGTTCGGATCAATTATCCGAAACTCCTGGGAACCCGTAAAAATGTCTTTAAGGGAAACGTGACCTTTGATAACGGGAAAAGGATGGACGTCATCGCTTTCAACAACGTAGAGGAACTCTACCGGAAAGCGCGGCAGGGCCCGGTTATGATCACCTACTATCCGGATTTCAATGATTTTATGGGGCGCAGGACGGTGCAGGTAGTTATTACGCACTTCCATTAATGAAAATCCGTAAAGTTTATATTTATTTTATACTTATTTAATGTTATAATCGAGAATTATAACAAACGGAGGGATGAAATTTGTTTTTTTGTTTTCCGCGCCGGATTTGCGCGGAAGAACAGCAATGTGAATCCCTGCGGAGAATTTGCGGCAAATGGATTTGTCGCCTGCTGTATAGTATATTTATGAAATGATAGAGGAGGGCTTGAAATGGCGGAAAAGAGACTTGAAGAGTATGTTCGCACCATCCCGGATTTTCCGGAACCGGGAATTATGTTCCGGGACATTACGACCGTGCTACAGGATGCGGACGGGCTTCGTCTGGCAATCGACGAGATGCAGAAGCTTTTGGAGGGCGTCGATTTTGACGTGGTAGCCGGAGCGGAGTCGAGGGGCTTTATATTCGGCGCGGCGATTGCCTATAACATGCACAAACCCTTTGTCCTGATCCGCAAGAAGGGAAAGCTTCCCTGCGAGACGGTGGAGCAGTCCTATGATCTTGAATACGGGAAGGCAACGATCGAGATCCATAAGGACGCGATTGAGCCGGGACAGAAGGTTGTGATCGTGGATGACCTGATCGCCACCGGCGGAACCGTCGAAGCGGCAGCCAGGCTGGTGGAAAAGCTCGGGGGAGAGGTCGTCAAGATGATCTTCCTGATGGAGCTTGCCGGCCTTAAAGGCAGGGAGAAGCTTGGGAAATACGATGTCGGCGCTGTGCTGACCTATGAAGGAAAATAAAACCGGATAAATATCCGGGAAGATGAAGGCCGGGGAAAGGTAACGGGCGAAAGGAGGTTTTATGGCGGCTCAGAACATTCATGAAGAAGCGAAGAAAGCGAATAAGAAGGTATTGCTGACAGAGGCCGATCAGGAGCTTCCGAAACCGGATAATTTCTCCACGCCCGAAGAACTCTATGCGGAACTGGAGAGGACGGTGCTTAAGTATCACCCCTCAGGGGATCTTACTTTGATCCGGAAGGCTTACGAGCTGGCAAGGGACGTCCACAAGGATCAGAAGAGAAAGTCCGGCGAGCCTTATGTCATTCACCCCATCTGCGTCGCGATCATTCTGGCGGATCTTGAACTGGATAAGGAGACGATTGCCGCAGGTCTTCTTCACGACGTCGTGGAGGATACGCCGGTGACCAACGAGGACGTCCGGCGCGAGTTCGGCGGAGAGGTGGAGCTGATCGTCGACGGCGTCACCAAGCTGGGACAGATCGGCTACAAGGCGGACAAGATCGAGACCCAGGCGGAGAATCTGCGGAAAATGTTCCTGGCCATGGCCAGGGATATAAGGGTCATACTCGTCAAGCTGGCGGACCGCCTTCACAATATGCGGACGCTTCAGTATATGAGGCCGGAAAAGCAGCAGGAAAAAGCCCGCGAGACCATGGACATCTATTCGCCGCTGGCCCAGAGGCTGGGCATCTCCAAGATCAAGACGGAGCTGGACGATCTGGCGCTCATGTACTTAAAGCCGGAGGTTTATGACAACCTGGTCCGCCAGGTAGACGCCCGGAAGGAACAGAGAGAAGCCTTCGTCGAGGGGATCGTGAAGGAGGTCAGATCCAACCTCGAGAAATCCGGGATCAGCGGCGAGGTCAACGGCCGGGTCAAGCATTTCTTTTCCATCTATAAAAAAATGGTGACCCAGGATAAGTCCATCGACCAGATCTACGATCTCTTCGCGGTCCGCATCATCGTAAATTCCGTGCAGGACTGTTACGCCTCTCTGGGGATTATCCATGAGATGTACAAGCCGGTTCCGGGGCGTTTCAAGGACTACATCGCGATGCCCAAGCAGAATATGTACCAGTCGCTGCATACGACGCTTATCGGACCTTCCGGAACCCCGTTCGAGATTCAGATCCGGACCTGGGAAATGCACAGGACGGCAGAGTTCGGCATCGCGGCCCACTGGAAGTATAAAGAGGCGTCTTATGGCCGGAAGGTCGACGATCAGGAGGAGGCCAAGCTGGTCTGGCTGCGCCAGATTCTGGAGTGGCAGCAGGATACCTCCGACAACAAGGAGTTCCTCAGCATTGTAAAGTCCGATCTCGATCTCTTCTCGGAGAACGTCTACTGCTTCTCTCCCGCGGGGGACGTCAAGGTCCTGCCGTTCGGTTCATGTCCGGTGGATTTTGCCTACAGCATCCACTCGGCTATCGGCAACAAGATGATCGGGGCCCGGGTCAACGGGAAGCTGGTGCCGATTGAATACCGGCTCCGGAACGGGGACCGGGTGGAGATTCTCATTTCCCAGAATTCCAAAGGGCCGAGCCGGGACTGGCTGAATATCGTCAAGAGTTCCCAGGCCAGGACCAAGATCAATCAGTGGTTCCGGGCGGAGCTTAAAAATGAAAACATTGAGCGGGGCAAGGAGCTGCTTACCCTGTCCGCCAGACAGAAGGGCTATTCGCTTCCGGAGCTGACGAAAACCGAATACCAGGAAGGCGTCATGCAGAAGTACGGCTTCAAAGACTGGGAATCGGTTCTCGCCGCGGTCGGACACGGCGGGCTCAAGGAGAATCAGGTCATCAATAAGCTGATCGACCAGCATGAAAAGGATAATAAGAAGAAGGAAACGGACGAGGAGATCCTGAAGGCGGCGCAGGCGGCCCATGATAAGCTCCCGCTCGTATCCCGGTCGGGCAGGGGCGGCATTATCGTCAAGGGAATCCACGACCTGGCCGTTCATTTCGCCAAATGCTGCAGTCCGATTCCGGGGGATGAGATCGTCGGCTACGTGACCCGGGGACGGGGGGTGACGGTCCACCGGACGGACTGCGTCAACATCATGAATATGTCCGAAGAGGAAAGGGAGCGTCTTATGGAAGCGGAATGGCAGCTGCCGGAGGACGAGAAGAACGCGACGGCCTATGCGGTTGAGATCAGCGTCTATGCGGACAACCGGACGGGGCTTCTGGTGGACATCTCCCGGACCTTCAGCGACCGGAAGATCGACATCGGGAACATGAATGTGCGCCTTTCCAAACAGGGGACGGCGACGCTGGAAATCAGCTTTTCGGTCCATTCCGTCAAGGAACTGGAGACGGTGCTTGGGGAGCTGAAGAAGATCAACAGCATCATCGACGTCACGAGGAAAGTCGGCTGAAAGGGAGCGGATGAAAAACGAGGTTCGTATTCCCATTTCCCGCGCCGGCGCGGATTCGGGCGCATTCTCGCGGAGCGTTTACGGCAGACGGCACATAAGCCTGCCGTAAGGATCAGTAATGACCCGCAGCCGTATGGGCGCTGCGGGTTGTTTTGCGGAAAGAAGGAGGGTCGTTATGCCAAAGCTTCGGGCAGGCTTCGTTACGGTGGGGGCCATCGCCACCAACTGCTATATTCTGGTTAATGAGGAGACAAAGGAGCTGCTTCTGCTGGATCCGGGGGATGAGGCGGAACGAATCCTTCAGAAGGCTTTCGAGCTGGGGGATACGCTTACGGCGATCCTCCTGACCCACGGGCACTTTGACCACATCCTGGCCGTCAACGAGATCAGGAAGAAGTATCCGCAAGTCCGGGTCTACGCCGCGGAAAGGGAGCGGGAGCTCCTCCTTGATCCCCGCCTGAATCAGGGCTTTCATGATCCCCGGGCGTCGGTTGAGGCCGATATCTGGCTCAGGGATCACGATACAGTTAAGGAGGCCGGTTTTTCATTTTCCGTATTGGAAACTCCGGGCCACACCGACGGCAGCGTCTGTTATTATATGGAAAATGAAAAACTGCTCTTCTCGGGAGATACCCTGTTCAGAAGAAGCTACGGACGGGTAGACCTGCCCACCGGCTCGGAGGAGGATATGGAGTATTCGCTCTCCTTCCTGCTGGGCAATCTCCCTGAAGACGTCCGGGTCCTGCCCGGACACGGGGAGCTGACGACGATCGGGGCCGAGAAGCGGGCCTGGGGGATCCAATGAGGGTCGGCGTGCGGGTCGGGAAGGAGGATTTCTTCTATGATATCCATTCCCTGGTCAGGGCTTTTTATCCGGACGACGAGGTATCTGTCTACGCCGCGGGGGATGCGGAGAAGGAAGCGCTGCCCCGCGATCTGGTCATTGAGGTTTCGATTCCGCCTTACAGCAGCCGGAAGGCCGCGAAGGATTCGCTCAAGAGGGAGCTTTACGGGCGTCTTCGCGCCATGACGGGCAAAAACCTGCCCTGGGGAACGCTTTCGGGGATCCGTCCGACCAAGATTCCGAGCGGACTTCTGCGGGAGGGGAAGACGAGGGAAGAGATCGCGGCGTATATGTCCGGGAACTATCTGGCTTCTCCGGAGAAGATCGAGCTGGCCATCCGGGTGGCGGAAAATGAAAGGCGGATCCTGTCCGGGATCCCTTTCGGCCCGGAGACCTTCAGCCTCTATCTGCACGTTCCGTTCTGTCCTTCCATCTGCCTCTACTGCACCTTCTCCACTTCTCCCATGGATCGCTATGGGGGCCTGGCGGACGCCTATCTTGAGGCCCTCTTTCGGGAGATGGATCGGGAGACAGAAATGCTCCCGGACGGGAGGCGCCCGATTCCGACTTCCTTCTATATCGGCGGGGGAACGCCGACGGCCCTGTCGGCTTCGCAGCTGGACCGTCTTCTTGCGGAGACGGAAAAACGCTATGACCTTGCGGCGGCCCGGGAGAGAACCGTGGAAGCGGGCAGGCCGGATTCCATCACGAGGGAGAAGCTGAGGGTTTTAAAGAGTCACGGAATCGATCGGATTTCCGTGAATCCCCAGACCATGAACCAGAAAACGCTGGACCTTATAGGGCGTCGTCATACGGCGGAGGATACCCTGAAAGCTTACGGCCTGGCCCGGGAGGAGGGCTTTCGGAACATAAATATGGATATCATTCTGGGGCTTCCCGGAGAGGATATCGGGGAGGTATCCGAGACGCTTGAAGCGATCCGGAAGCTGAAGCCGGATTCCCTGACGGTCCATTCCCTGGCCGTCAAGCGGGCGTCCCGCCTTACGAGGACGCTGAAGGAGGAACTCTCGGCCGGCAGCATTCAGGATTATTCCTCCTACGAGGGGCTTTCCTTCCACAACAGCGGGCCGATCATCCGGATGGCCTATGAGACGGCCATGGAACTGGGAATGGAGCCCTATTATCTCTACCGGCAGAAAAATATGAAAGGCGGGCTTGAAAACACCGGCTTTGCCCTTCCGGGGAAGGAGTGTCTCTACAACATCCTCATCATGGAGGAGCTGGAGGAGATCCGGGCTTTCGGCGCGGGGGCCTCGAAGAAAAAACTGGAGCCGGGCGGGAAACCCGCAAGGAAAATCAATCCGAAAGACCTGAAAACGTATCTGGAAAGGCAGGATGAGCCGATACAGCCTTGCAATTAAGCCCTGCATTTGCTATTATATTGCTTTGCCGGGGGGAAAAATAAATGGCCGGGGTAATTGAGGAAATATGGGTTGGATTGTTGATTATAATATGACGGAAGAGCTGGCGCACGGAACCTACGTCAGCCGTCTTTCCATGGAGCTGGCGGATGAGCTGGGCAAGGGCCGGCAGGAGCGCTATGAGCTGGGCATGGCCGGGCTCGTTCACGATATCGGCAAGCTCAGGCTCGCCAACTACATTTACGGAACGGAGAAGATCGTAAGTCCTCTTGTGATCGAGGAAATGAAATACGTCCGCATGCATTCCATGCTCTCGTATCAGATCCTGAAGGAGAAGGGCTTTGACGATTACATTCTGACGGCGGTTCGCTGCCATCATGAGAATTATGACGGATCGGGCTATCCGGACAACCTGGAAGGGGAGAGCATCCCGGAAAGTTCCCGGATCCTTCGGGTCTGCGATGTGTACGCGGCGCTCACATCGGACCGGCCTTATCGAAAACGTTTTTCGGAGGATGAGGCCATCAGTCTCATGATCGATGAGATCAATCATTTTGACATGCGGATTTTTCTGGCTTTTGAGAGGGTCGTTCACCGGATCGGGACGGACTGCAAGGTGAGTTTATCCTGTACGGACGAAGCTCTCTTAAGGGAATACCGGGATGAATGCCTGATCAGGGAAAAATGCCGCGCCTGAGGAGCAAGGAGAGCGATTATGGCAATGATAAAGAAGCCGGTCAACGGCATGAAGGACATCCTTCCGGCGGAGATGGCCGTCAGGATGTATGTGATCAATCTGATCCGGGAAACCTATGCGGAGTTCGGGTTTTCCTCGATCGAGACCCCTGTGGTCGAGCATATCGAGAACCTGCTTTCTAAGCAGGGGGGTGAAAATGAAAAGCTGATCTTCAAGATCATGAAGCGGGGCGAAAAGCTCAAACTGGATAGCGCCAGGGGTGAGGAGGATCTTGCGGACAGCGGGCTTCGTTATGATCTGACCCTTCCGCTGGCCCGTTACTACGCGAATCATGCAGGCGAGCTGCCTTCGCCTTTTAAGGCGCTTCAGATCGGTCCGGTCTTCCGCGCCGACCGTCCGCAGAGGGGAAGGTACCGCCAGTTTACCCAGTGCGATATCGACGTTCTGGGGGATCCTTCCTATATCTCCGAGATCGAGCTCATTCTTGCCACGACGACGGTTCTCGGACGGCTGGATTTTAAGGGCTTTACCATCCGGATCAACGACCGGAAGATTCTGAAAAATATGGCCGCAAAGGCAGGCTTTAAGGAAGCGGACTGCGAGAAGGTCTTCATTATCCTGGATAAGATGGATAAGATCGGCTGGGAAGGGGTGAAGGAGGAGCTTCTGGCGGATTTCCCCGCGGAGACCGTGGAGGCCTATCTTGCCCAGTTCCGGGAGGGGACGGAGCTCAGCTCCCTGATGGAAGATTCCCCGGTTGCGCGTATTATCGCGGCGGTGGAGGCGGTCCGGACGGCGGATTTTCAGATCGTTTTTGATCCGACTCTGGTTCGCGGGATGGGTTACTACACCGGTCCCATCTTCGAGATCGCCATGGACGAGTTCGGGGGCTCGGTCGGCGGAGGCGGGCGCTACGATGAGATGATCGGCCGCTTTACCGGGCAGAATACGCCGGCAGTCGGATTTTCCATCGGATTCGAGCGGATCGTCATGCTGCTCATGGAGAAAGGTTTTCAGGCGCCGAACAGCCGGAAGAAAATGGCTTTCCTCATCGAGAAGAAGATGCCGGATGAGAGGCTGACGGAAGTGTTCCGGGAAGCGGAGAAAGAGCGGGCCGGCGGGAAGGCTGTGGCAATCCTGGTCATGAAGAAGAATAAAAAATTCCAGAAGGAGCAGCTTGCGCAAGAAGGCTATGAAGACATCAGAGAGTTTTTTGCCCGCTGACCGGGTGGAATAAAGGAGGCAGAAATGGCAGAATCAATCAGGGGTTTAAAAAGGACCTGCCGCTGCGGAGAGGTTACGGAGGCCATGATCGGCCGGGAAGTAACGCTCATGGGCTGGGTCGCAAAATGCAGGAATAAGGGAGGAATCGTATTCGTTGATCTCAGGGATCGGTCGGGGATCATGCAGGTCATCTTCGAGGGCGGCAGCGAGAGAGCCGGGGCCCTCAGAAGCGAATTCTGCATCGCGGTAAGCGGAACGGTGGAAAAACGCGGCGGCGCGGTCAATCCGAACCTGAAGACCGGCGCGCTGGAGCTTCGGGCGGGCTCGCTTCGCGTCCTGTCCGAATCGCTGACGCCCCCCTATCCGGTGCAGGATGGGATCGATACGAGGGAGGACATCCGGCTTAAATACCGCTATCTGGATCTCCGCAGGCCGGAGCTCCAGAAGAAGATCATGCTGCGAAGCCGCCTGGTCGCCCTGGTGCGTACTTTTATGGAAGAAGAAGGATTTCTCGATATCGAGACGCCTGATCTCATCGGCAGCACGCCGGAAGGGGCGAGAGATTATCTGGTTCCCAGCCGCGTGCATCCGGGCTGCTTCTACGCGCTTCCCCAGAGCCCGCAGCTTTTTAAGCAGCTTTTGATGTGCTCCGGTTATGACCGCTATTATCAGATCGCGCGCTGCTTCAGGGATGAGGACCTGAGAGCTGACCGCCAGCCGGAGTTTACCCAGATCGACATGGAGCTTTCTTTCGTTGAGCAGGAAGACGTCATGGACGTCAACACAAGGCTTCTGGGCTTTGTCCTTTCCCGCCTTCCGAAGGTTTACGAGGAGCTGGGTTTTGACCGCCCGCTGGCTGAGGCGGCGGAAAAGGCCGGCCGGCAGATCCTTGAGTCCGGGATCGAAAAGATGACCTGGAAGAAGGCCATGGATTTGTACGGTTCGGACAAGCCGGACCTTCGTTTCGGAATGGAAATAAAAGACGTCAGCGAACTGGTTAAAGATTGCGGCTTTTCCGTCTTTTCGTCTGCCGTTTCTTCCGGCGGTTTTGTCCGGGGGCTTACCGTGAAGGGCCAGGGGGGCATGCCGAGAAAGAAGATCGACAAGCTTACGGAAACAGCCAAAACCTATGGGGCCAAAGGTCTCGCCTACCTGGCTTTGGGGGCGGACGGAAGCGTCAAATCTTCTTTTGCCAGGTTCCTTGCGGAGAAGGAAATCAAGGCGCTGATCCTGGCCATGGACGCGGAGCCGGGCGATCTTCTGCTCTTCGCCGCGGACAGCTTCAAAGTGGTCTGCGCCGCTCTCGGTGCGCTCAGGCTTTTCCTCGGCAGGGAGCTTAAACTCTACGACGAGAGGGAGCTTCGCTTTGTCTGGATTACGGAATTCCCGCTTCTTGAGTGGTCGGATGAGGAAGGCCGCTTCATGGCAATGCACCATCCGTTTACGATGCCGGTGCTCTCGGACTGGGAACACATCGATGAGGATCCGGGTTCGGTGCGCGCGGAGGCTTATGACATTGTCCTGAACGGCGTGGAGCTGGGCGGCGGCTCCGTCCGTATCCATATCGATACGGTACAGGAGAAGATGCTGGAGATCCTCGGTTTTTCCAAAGAGCGGGCCGAGGAGCAGTTCGGCTTCCTGCTCACCGCGTTTAAGTACGGGGTTCCGCCTCATGCGGGACTTGCCTACGGCCTGGACCGCATGGCCATGCTGCTCACCGGATCGGACTCGATCCGGGATGTGATCGCCTTCCCCAAAGTGAAGGATGCATCGGATCTCATGATCAACGCGCCTTCTCCTGTGGAGCAAAAACAGCTTGAGGAGCTTTCCATCGCCCTGACAGCGGAAGAAGAGTAAGGTGAGTGATTCCGGCGGCCGCATGTATCGGACGCCTTGCGGGCATAAGACGCATGCGGCAGAAGCCGGATTAAAAAAAGACCGGAAAGTAAAAAAAAGGCTTGCTTTTTCAGGAAAAGCCTGCTATAATCATTTTTGCTGTCGGGCATATGCCTGATAAAAGTTCATATAGAATATGGATTCGAGCAATTTGGAGAAGTACCCAAGCTGGCCGAAGGGACACCCCTGGAAAGGGTGCAGGTCGTTAATAGCGGCGCGAGGGTTCAAATCCCTCCTTCTCCGCGCAGGAGCCGTACAATTTTGTGCGGCTCTTATTTTAAAAATTTGCTTGCAAGTTCATTTGTTTTCTGCTATGATTAGCAGCGAACAAAAGCCAACATTCCTCGATAGCTCAATGGTAGAGCACTCGGCTGTTAACCGAGTTGTTGTAGGTTCGAGCCCTACTCGGGGAGCTCCGGCCCCATGGTCAAGTGGTTAAGACATCGCCCTTTCACGGCGGTAACAGCAGTTCGAACCTGCTTGGGGTCATTTTCAGGGATCTTTAGCTCAGTTGGTTAGAGCAGTCGGCTCATAACCGATCGGTCCGGGGTTCAAGTCCCTGAAGATCCACTTTTTAGGCCCAGTGGCTCAGTTGGTTAGAGCGCCGCCCTGTCACGGCGGAGGTCACGGGTTCGAGTCCCGTTTGGGTCGCTTGTCGGTGGAGAGCCTTCTCCACCGACCCTTTTTCTTTAATCGCCGGTGTGGCGGAATAGGCAGACGCAGGGGACTTAAAATCCCCCGGAGTAAAATCCGTGCCGGTTCGAGTCCGGCCACCGGCAGCTTAAAAACCCCGGAATCGTCAGGAATGACGCTTCCGGGGGTTTTTATATTAGTTTTTAATTTTTCTGAGGCGTGAGAGGTTTACTTCTCTCCGTTTGCCTTTTCCATGTGGACGTTCAGTCCCCGGACCTTGGCGTTTCTCATGGCCCGCATGACTTTATCCGCGTTTTTCCGGTCTACGTCCACAAAGGAGTAGCTGTCCCGGATATCGATCGCGCCGACCATGCGGCCCGAGATCCCGGCCTCGCCGGCGATGGCGCCGACAATATCTCCGGGCTTGATCCGCTGGTTTCTGCCGACGTTGATGAAGAGCCGAACCATATCGTCGTCGTCGTTCCTTTCGGTTTCGCCTTTCCTTACGCGGAACTTTTTCCCGTCAAGCCTCTTTCCGCCGAAGGCGCGTCCCCGGCCGCCGAAACGGTCCTCCCTGCCCCGCATTTTCCCAAGCTCGTCGAGATTTCTGGGGACGCCGAGGTTTCCGATGTCGTCCACGTCTTTCATTTCCCCCATATGCATGGCGAGAAGGGCAGCGGCCAGATCCATGGAGGATACTTCGTCCTCGAAGATGCGCTTGTCGAGGAGATCCTTCAGCTTCTCAAGCGCGCCCTCATCCTTCTCCAGCAGTTCTACCGCCTTGTCCAGGATCTTTTCGCTCTTGATCTCATTGATATCTCCAAGCGAGGGGATCGCCTGGGGGATGATCCGGGTCTTGCAGTAGCGCTGGATATCCCGCATCTTGTATACTTCCCGGCCCACCACCAGCGAATAGGCGGTCCCGCTCTTGCCGGCGCGGCCGGTCCGGCCGATCCGGTGGACGTAATATTCGTCGTCCTGGGGAATGTCGTAGTTGAAGACCGCGTCGATATCCTCCACGTCGATGCCTCTGGCTACCACGTCGGTGGCTACGAGGATCTCGGTCATATGCCGGCGGAAGCCGTTCATGACCCGGTCGCGCTGGGCCTGGGAGAGGTCTCCGTGCAGGCCTTCGGCATAGTAGCCCCGGGTTTTCAGCTCGTCGACCAGCTCGTCGACCTTGCGCTTGGTGTTGCAGAATACGACGGAGAGCTTCGGCTCGTACAGGTCCAGAAGCCGGCAGAGCACCTCCGTCTTGCGGTTGGGCCTTACGTCATAGTAGTATTGGGTGATTTCGGGAACCGTAAGCTCTTTTCTGGTGATCCGGACGATTTCCGGATCTTTCAGAAAGCGGTTGGCCAGCTCGACGATCTCTTTGGGCATGGTCGCGGAAAACATGACGGTCTGCCGGTCTTCCGGCAGCTCTGTCAGGATCGTCTTCATGTCGTCGATAAAGCCCATGTCCAGCATCTCGTCAGCTTCATCGAGGACTGCGGTGCGGACGTTGTCAAAACGGACGGTTCCCCTCCGCATATGGTCCATGATCCGCCCCGGAGTTCCGACCATGACCTGGGTTCCGTCCTTCAGTCCCCGGATCTGCTTGACGATGTCCTGGCCTCCGTAAACCGGCAGGATCTTTACGCCGCTTAAATATTTGGCGTAACGATGAAGTTCGTCGGAAACCTGGATGGCCAGTTCCCGGGTGGGGCAGAGGATGACGGCCTGAAGCTTCTTGAGTCCGGGATCCACTTTCTCGAGAAGGGGGAGGCCGAAGGCGGCTGTTTTCCCTGTTCCCGTCTGGGCCTGTCCGATCATGTCCCGTCCCTCCATCTCAATGGGGATTGCTTTCTCCTGAATCGGCGAGGCTGAGTCAAAGCCCATGTCCGAAATCGCCCTTAAGAGCCGGCTGTTAAGCCCGAGGGTCTCGAATCCGCTCCTTACTTCTTCTTCGCTGCCGTCTGTTATCTTTTCTTCTTTTATAAAATCCATATATCCCTTTCTTTCGTGTTGATATTCAAGTTATTATAAAAGCACACTTGAGAGGAAATGTCAAATAGTATCGGAACTTATTTCCCCGGAGGAAGAACTTCTCCATCACCAATGCGGTTTTCTTCCGCCGGGCGGAAACGGAATCAGCGCCGGGCCGGACAATTCTCCTTGCAACATTCTTTTGTTGTTGGTATGATGTAAGTGTTCGGCTGACCTGAAAAAAGGATGGGCTGATCAGCCGGAGGACAGCCGCGCGCAGAAAGCGGGGACGATGCCGGCGCGAAAACGCTTGTTTTGAAAAATGAAAGGCGGGAAGCAGAAAATGGCGGAAGCAGAATATCATATTCAAATAAGAAGAGGGCACAGCGTAAGGCTTCGTTTCTGGTTTGATCCGATCAGCGAGCGCATCCTTCGCGGCAGGGACGATCTGCCCATAAAGGACGAGCTGTCCTGCGACGCGCATATCGCGATCAGGCTCCTTCTGCCTGTTATAAGCAGGTTTTTTAAGGATAAATTCTATTTTCATAATGAGCTGAATCTGATGTATTTTAACGACGTCAGAAAGCTTATTGACGAACTTCGAAATCTTTCCTATTGTCTGGAGCTGAGGGAGTTTGATAAGGTTTCCATGGGTTTTCTGGAAGACAGGCTCAGTATCGAAATGCTTGTTCCGGAAGACGTCTACGAGGAGCGCTACAAAAACGCCTCCCCGGAGGAGCAGAGGGAAGCGGTCATCAGCCATCTTCCGGTTCTGGGGGAATTTTACCGGAATATCGCGGATTATCTTGCGGCTATGATTGATAAATATGAAAAAAAGGGTTTTGAATGGATCGCGATCTCGACGGCCGGCGACAAATAAATCAGCGGTTTTGCCGGAAGCCCTGCCTTCCTTTCAGTAGTGGACATAAAACTCCCTCATATCGTCAAGCCTTAAGCAGCCCAACATGGCGCCTTTTTCGTCATATACCGCACAGCCGCAGTCGATATCGATGAGATGTCCCTTCCCGCCTCTCCATATACGTCCCCGTTCGTCATTTCCGGGTTTTTTGAAGGAGATAGTCGGGGTATGACCGAAAATCATGGTCGTTTTCCGGGGATAGGAATTGTACAGTTCGCGGTAGTCGCGTTTATATGAAAAAATCCTGCCTTCGGAATCAGGATACTGCCGTTCCCAGACTACGTGTTCGACTTCTTCTTTGCTGCTGTCTTTCCAGCGCAGAGGGCTTAACACCGGCCTTTCCGCATGGGTCGCATGGCAGAGGTAAAAATAGTGACCGCCAACGGCTAAAGAAGGGATGACCAGATAGGCTTCCCGGATATAATGGAGAATCGCTGTCCGCGTCGCTTTCGGAAGCCGGATATATTTATTCCAGGTACTGCTTCCTCCGTTCATGATCCAGAGTCCGAATTCTTCTGATTTCAGCGCTTTGGGAGAATAGCACATCTGGGCGGCTTTGCGGGCGGCGCGGATGAACATCAGATCGTGATTTCCAAGCAGGAAGGTGACGTTGTCCATCATCATCAGCATGAGATAGAGATCAACGCCATCCGGTCCGCGGTCCGCAACGTCGCCGAGCACATAAAGACGGTCGTTTTCGGAAAATTGTATTTTCTCAAGCATTCTGACGAAGAGGTCTAGTCTGCCATGTATATCTGATATTACATACGTTCCCATAGATTTTCCTTCCGTGCTGAACTTCTTACCTTCTTTCTATTCTAGCATATTTTTCCCGGATTGTCACTCTTCCATCTTTTTCCTGTACGCCGAGGGGGAAATCCCATAGAGACGGTGGAAACAGTTGCTGTACCAGGACGGGGACTCGATTCCGACCGCATGGCCGATGTCCTTGATTCGCATAGATGTTGTTTTCAGCAGCACTTTGCTTTCTTCCATCCGGCAGATCCGGATATATTCCGTTATGGTCGCGCCGACTTCCCGGCCGAATAATTTTTCCAGATAGGATTCCGAAAGCCCCATTTCCCGGGCTATTTTTTCGCAGGTGAGTTTTTCCCGGCAATGCGCCTTGATATATTCTTTGACGACCACCATGTCCCGGCGGAGACCGGTGCTGTCCCGGGGGTCCCGAAGCGCGCCGTAGGCTCCTCCCGTGTTCTTTCGCAGCGTCATAGTATCCCTCCTCTTAAAAGGTTTTCCGTTTTCCCCGGCAGCTTACATTCCCCGGTCCAGCCTGAATTCGGATGGTGAAAAGCCATAGATTTTTTTGAAGCATTTGGAGAAATAAGATACGTTTTTGTAACCGACCTTGCGGCTTATGTCCTGCACCCGCATCTTCTCATCCAGAAGCAGTTCCCTGGCTTTTTCCATCCGGCAGCGTTCAATATAGGTTCCGATGGAGACGCCTTCCTTTTTCCGAAAAATCCGGGACAGATGTCCGCTGCAGATGCCGGCTTCCTCTGACAGGATTTTCAGCGAAAGGGAATCCATGTAATGTTCTCTTATATATTTTTTTATTTTGACGACATCCTCGTTGACGCCGGGTTTTTTTACGAATTTCTTACGGAGCCTTGTCTGCGTTTTCTTTTCCTTGTGAAACGCTACGTCGGCAATCAGAAGATCCGCGCCCTCCAAGTAGATGACCTCCAAAGCCTCCCCGATCGTGTCTACCCGCCGAATGCTGCCGATGCTTTCTTTCTTATCCAGGTAATGGACGACCTTTTCATAGTTTTTGCCTTCCTTTGAGACAACAATGATTTCGGGGGATTTCATCTTTTCGCACCTCCTTTTTTTACGCATCATATCCCTTTTTTCTTTTTGATTCAAGCATTCCGGGCAAAATGTCAAAATATCGAATAGTTTTATCCAAAAACCGAATAGATATGTCAAAATATCGACAAGAAGAGGGTGATGAAAAATGGAAATGCCGGGCGCAGACGCACGGACATCTATTCCGATAATACGCGCCGCTTCGCGCTCCCGCGGCGATGCAAAAGCAAACCAGCCGCCCCGTGATCACACGGGAACGGCTGGTTTTGATGGCTGTATATCTGATGCGCCGCATGCGGGTCTTAACGGACCGGTTCCACATGGCGGAGAATCTCCTGGAAGACCCGGTCCGCTTCACCTTTCGGGTCTTCTTCAGCCCGGATCGGATCGATCAGTATGACCGGAATCCCGGCGGCCTGAACCGCTTTTCGTCCGGCGTCAATGGCGGCCGCGTCTGAGGCGAAGAGGACGGCCAGGGCGGCCGGATGGTTGGCGACCATATTCTTCAGCTGGGCGTTCTGGATCTGTCCGACGTTTCCGCACATCTCATAATGAGTCCGGAAGCCGGCTTCGATGCAGAGGTCCTGCAGACGATTGGTCATGACGTTAAGGCCGCCGCCGTCATTTTCTCCCCTGGAGGCGATGGCAATCAGCGGATTCCGGTCTGTCGTAAAAGAGGCGTCGCCGCAGCCGCTGAGGAGCGTAAGAAGAAGGGCGCTGAAGATAAGGATTCTGATGGCTTTCATTTTCTTAATCCTGGTGGTAGGAGGAGAGGAACGATTCGATATGGCCGCAGGCCTCGCCCAGCACGGAACGCCTGGGCAGGTAGACGATCCGGAAGTGGTCGGGATAAGGCCAGTTGAAACCGGTTCCCTGGACCAGAAGCACGCGTTCCTTCTTCAGGAGATCGTAGGCAAACTGCATATCGTCATGGATGTTGAACTTCTCGATATCAATTTTCGGGAAGCAGTAGAAAGCCGCCTTGGGCTTCACGACGGAAAGGCCCGGAATCTCGTTGATCCGCTTATAGATGAAATCCCTCTGCCGGGTGACCCTTCCGGTTTCGTTGACATAGCCTTTGACGGACTGGGTGCCGCCCAGGGCGGTCTGGACGATCGACTGGGCCGGGACGTTGGAGCAAAGGCGCATGGAAGAGAGCATCTTGATGCCTTCCATGTAGTCCCTGGCCATATCCTTATTGCCGGAGAGGATCATCCAGCCGATTCGAAAACCGGCGATCATGTGGGACTTGGAAAGCCCGGAGAAGGTTACGCAGAAAAGGTCCGGCGCCAGGGACGCGATCGCGGTGTGGGTATAGCCGTCCATGAGCAGGCGGTCATAGATTTCATCAGAGAAGAGGATGAGCTGATGCTCCCGGGCAATCTTTACGATTCCCTCCAGGATCTCCTTCGGGTAGACTGCTCCGGTGGGGTTGTTGGGGTTGATCACGACGATGGCTTTTGTCCGGTCGCTTATCTTGCTTTCCAGATCCTTAAGGTCGGGATTCCAGTCGCTCTGCTCGTCGCAGAGATAATGGACGACTTTGCCGCCGGCCAGCGTCGCGCAGGCAGTCCATAAAGGATAGTCCGGAGCCGGGATCAGGATCTCGTCCCCGTCGTCCAGAAGGGCGGACATGGCCAGGTTGATGAGCTCGGAAGCGCCGTTGCCGGTATAGATGTCGTCCATCGAAAGATTGGGGATTCCGAGGTTCTGGGCGTACTGCATGATCGCCTTCCGGGCGGACCAGAGTCCCTTCGAGTTGGAATAGCCCTCGCATTCCCGCAGATTGAAGGACATGTCGGCGATGACTTCTTCGGGAGCGCGGAAGCCAAAAGGCGCCGGGTTTCCGATATTGAGCTTTAAGACCTCAATGCCCTGGGCAATCATGCGGTCGGCCTCTTCGACGACCGGTCCGCGGACATCATAAAGAACATTGTCGAGCTTTGTTGATTTCTTGAATTCTTTCATTTTCTGCCTCCCCGCTGCCTGATGCAGCTATTGAGGGCTATTATAGCACACTTGGCGGGAGGGGACAAGCAAAGGAACAGCATGCGGAAAAAACGGGTCTTGACAAGCCGGGCATCCTGTATTATTATACTTTCGTTGCGTGAGTGCTGTCCAATGGGGGATGAAGTACACGGTTTATTGGTGTGCGCCCATGGATCGGCGCTTTTTCTTTTTGAGAAGAAAAATGAAGTTCGTAAGGAGGAAATACCGTATGTCTTATGTAGATGAGGTAATTGCCGGCGTAAAAGTGAAGAATGCGGCGGAACCGGAATTTATCCAGGCTGTTGAGGAAGTGCTGGAATCGATCCGTGTCGTCATTGAATCCGACGAGGAAAAGTACAGGAAGCTTGCTTTCCTTGAGAGGCTCACCGAGCCGGAGAGGATCATCATGTTCCGCGTTCCCTGGATCGATGATCAGGGGAATGTCCAGGTCAACCGCGGCTACCGCGTCCAGTTCAACAGCGCGATCGGTCCCTACAAGGGAGGCCTTCGCCTGCATCCGTCCGTTTACCTCGGCATTATCAAGTTCCTTGGTTTTGAGCAGGTCTTCAAGAACAGCCTGACCGGCCTTCCGATCGGCGGCGGCAAGGGCGGTTCTGATTTCGATCCCAAGGGCAAATCCGATAATGAGATCATGCGTTTCTGCCAGTCCTTCATGACTGAGCTTTATAAGTATATCGGCGCGGATGAAGACGTCCCGGCCGGCGATATCGGCGTAGGCGCCCGCGAGATCGGCTTCCTGTACGGCCAGTATAAGCGGATCACGAATCTCTATGAAGGCGTCCTGACCGGAAAGGGACTTTCCTATGGCGGCTCCCTTGCCAGGACCCAGGCGACCGGTTACGGCCTTCTTTACCTCACCCAGGAGCTGCTTAAGCTCAACGGCATCGATATCGCGGGCAAGACCGCAGCCGTCACGGGCGCGGGCAACGTCGCTATTTACGCGATCGAGAAGGCTCAGCAGCTCGGCGCGAAGCCGGTAACCTGCTCTGATTCCACGGGCTGGATCTATGATCCGGACGGAATCGATGTCGCGCTCCTGAAGGAGATCAAGGAAGTAAAGCGCGCGCGTCTTACCGAGTATACCGCTGCCCGCCCGAACGCCGAGTATCACGAAGGCAAGGGCGTATGGAATGTCAAGACCGATCTCTATCTGCCCTGCGCGACCCAGAACGAGCTTCCGCTTGAGGGAGCAAAGAAGCTGGTGGAGAACGGCTGCATCGCGGTCTGCGAAGGCGCGAATATGCCGACCACTCTGGACGCGACCAAATATCTGCAGGAGAACGGCGTGATCTTTGCCCCGGGCAAAGCGGCGAATGCCGGCGGCGTCGCCACCTCCGCGCTTGAGATGAGCCAGAACTCCGAGAGGCTGTCCTGGACCTTCGAGGAGGTCGACGCGAAGCTGAAGCAGATCATGGTCAACATCACCCATAATATTGACAACGCCGCCCGCAAGTACGGGATGGAAGGCAACTACGTGGCCGGCGCGAACATCGCGGGCTTCGAGAAGGTTGCGGATGCGATGAAGGCTCAGGGCGTGGTATAATAAGCCCCGGATCAGATGGCGACTGTTATAAGGAGGGACCCCTTGGGGTCCCTCCTTTGACATATGATATTGCCGCTTCGCGCTCCCGCAATCCTTAAGAAAAAAGAAGGAAAACCCCGCCGCGCGCGGTATAATAAAGCAGAACGAAAAAAAGCCTGTGCTCTTAAAGTCTAAGAGGTTGCGTATGATTCGAGAAGAACTGGAAAAGAGGGAATATGAGCTCCTGAGCCCCTTCGCGGCCAGGTCGGCAGACAGCCGGGGACGGCTTGAGCCTGAAGAGGAATGCGATATCCGCACTGCCTTCATGCGGGACCGGGACAGGATCGTTCACTGCAAGTCTTTCCGGCGCCTGAAGGATAAAACCCAGGTCTTTCTGGCTCCGCAGGGAGCCCATTACCGGACCCGGCTCATGCATACCCTGGAGGTCTCCCAGACCTCCAGGACTGCGGCCCGGGCCCTCCGTCTCAACGAGGACCTGGTGGAAGCCATCGCGCTGGGCCACGACCTGGGTCATACGCCCTTCGGCCATGCGGGGGAAAGGGGACTGAACGCCGTAGCCCCCCGGGGCTTCCGCCACGCCGAGCAGAGCCTTCGGATCGTTGACGTCCTGGAGAAGGAGGGGCGCGGCCTCAACCTCAGTTGGGAGGTTCGGGACGGTATTTTAAACCACGGAAGCAGCTGCAGCCCCGCCACCCTGGAAGGGCAGGTGGTCCGGCTCTGCGATAAGATTTCCTACATCCATCATGATATGGACGACGCGGAAAGGGCCGGGATCCTGACGGAAGAGGACATTCCGGAAGGGCTGAGAAAGCTGCTCGGTTACTCCACCCGGGAGAGGCTCAACACATTCATCCATGATCTGGTAGAGAATTCAGAAGGAAAGGATTCCGTTCAGATGTCCGACCGGATCGGCAGGGCCATGCAGGAGCTCCGCAGCTTCCTGTTTGAGAATCTCTACACGAATCCTGCAGCGAAACGCGAGGAAGCCAAGGCGACCCGGATGGTAGAGGCCCTCTATCAGCACTATATCGAGCGCCCGGAGGATATGAAGGAAGAATTTGTCCGCCGTATCGCAGGGGGAGAAAAAAAGGAAAGAGCCGCCCTCGACTACATTTCAGGGATGACCGATCAATACGCCATGGCAAAATTCAGCGAAATATTCATTCCAAGGTCATGGGACCGTTAAGAAGAAGGAAGGAGGAGCAGATTGCGCTATACAGATGACCTGATAGAGGAAGTCCGCACCCGGAACGACATCGTGGACATCATCGGCGAGAGCGTCCATCTGGTTCGATCCGGGAACAGCTACAAGGGTCTTTGCCCTTTCCACAATGAAAAGACCCCTTCCTTTCACGTAAATCGGGATAAGCAGGTGTATTACTGTTTCGGCTGCCACGCCGGCGGGACCGTTTTTACATTTTTAAGGGAATACAGCAATATGTCCTTCGGAGAAGCCATGGAATATCTGGCCGACCGGGCCGGCATAAGCCTCCCGAAGGAGGAATACACGAAGGAGCAGAAGGAGAAGTCGGATAAGAAGACCCGGCTCCTTGCGGCCAGCAAGAAGGCAGCCGGGTATTTCCATTACATCCTGAAAACCGGGGAAGGGGAGAGAGGGCTGGCTTATCTGAGAAAGAGGGGACTTGCGGACGAGACGATTCGGAAGTTCGGCCTCGGATACTCGGGCCGGGGCGGCGACAGCCTCTACCGCTATCTGAAGAGCAAAGGCTTCGACGACCCCCTGCTTGCCGAATCCGGCCTTTTCAGGGTTGACGAGAAGAACGGCTTCAGCGATCTCTTCTGGAACCGGGTCATGTTTCCGATCCCGGACGCGAGGGGGCGGGTAATCGCCTTCGGGGGCCGGGTCATGGGGGACGGCAAGCCCAAGTACCTGAACAGCCCGGAGACTTTCATTTTCAATAAGAGGAGGAACCTCTTCGGACTCAACCTGGCCAGGAGTACCCGGCGGCCCTACCTGATCCTCTGCGAGGGCTACATGGATGTCATCTCCCTCCATTCGGCCGGCTTCGACTGCGCGGTCGCCTCGCTTGGAACCGCGCTGACGGAGCAGCAGGCCTCCCTTATGCGGCGTTTTAAGGAGGATGTGCTGCTCATCTACGATTCGGACAGCGCCGGCCGGGCAGCCACCCTGAGGGCGATCCCGATCCTTGAAGCGGCGGGAATCGCCGCCCGGGTCGTGAATCTTAAGCCCTATAAGGACCCGGATGAGTTCCTTCAGGCGATGGGGCCGGAGGCCATGGAAGAGCGGCTGAACAGGGCGAGGGACGCTTTTCTTTTCACTGTTGATGAAAATGAAAAACAATTCGACGGCAGCGATCCCCGGACGAAGACCCGGTTTCAGCACAGGACCGCGGAGCTTCTCGCGGCAGTCCCGGATGAGCTTCTGCGGAACAATTACCTGGAGACGGTGGCGAGGGAGAAGGGGATTCCCCTCGAAGCTTTAAGGAAGCTGGTCAACCGGAGCCTCATGAACGGAACGCCGGCGGAAAGCATAAGGCCCGTGAAATCCGGACGGCCCCGGAATGCGGGCGAAAGCGGCCAGCAGAAGACGGAGAAGCTCATGCTTTCCTATCTGGCCTCTTACTTTCCGGAAGCGTATGAGGAGACCCGGAATATGATCTCGCCGGAGGATTTTACGGACGAGCTTTTAAAGAAGGTGGCGGAAGGGCTCTACGCCCAGATGGCAAAAGGAAAGATCAGCGAGGCCGCGCTCATCGGGATATCCGACGACCTGGAAGTCCAGAGCAGGATCGCGGGGATCTTCCACAGCCGGATTCCCGTCGCGAACGGGGCGGAACTGGACCGGGCGTTTACCGACACCGCGGCCCGTATGCTGGAGGCCGGGCAGGCCCGGGCGGAGCCGCTGGACCGGGAGGGCATACAGCGGATGCTGGAAAGGAAGAAGCTTCTGGATCGTTTCCGGTCCGGAAAAGAAGTGCTTCATCTGCCCTGGAAGGAAACGGAAGAGTAAGGCCGGGCCGTCAGGATATTGCCCGCCGGACGCTTGCCGCTTCGCACCGCAGGTATTCTTTTTTTAGCGTCTTGCGAGTCTGTACAGCGCTTTTCGCGCAGGCGCAAACCGCCGTACAGACTCGCAAGACCGGGCAATATCAAAAACCATATGAAGAGGAGAATGAAAAATATGACAGAGAATGATGTGAAATTCGCCGAGAAACTGACCATGCTTCTTCTGACAGCCAGAAAGAAGAAAAATGTTCTCAATTACTCGGAGATCTCGGACGCCTTCAAGGGACTTCCCTTCTCCGCGGAAGAAGCCGAAAAGACCCTTGACTTCTTTGAAGCCAATGGCGTCGACGTCCTCAGGATGGAGGATAACATCAAGGACGACGAGGTCCTTATCATGTCCGATGACGACGACATCGGCATCGACGACGAGGACGACGTCGATATCGATATGGAGAAGATCGATCTTTCGATCCCCGAAGGCATTTCCATCGAGGATCCGGTCCGCATGTATTTGAAGGAGATCGGCAAGGTTCCCCTCCTCACCGCGGAAGAAGAGATCGAGCTCTCCAAGCAGATGGAACTGGGAGGGGAGGCCGGCAAGCAGGCCCAGCAGCGGCTGGCTGAGGCCAATCTCCGCCTGGTGGTATCCATTGCCAAGCGCTATGTCGGCCGCGGCATGCTCTTTCTGGATCTCATCCAGGAGGGCAATCTGGGACTTATCAAGGCGGTTGAGAAATACGACTACCGCAAGGGCTTCAAGTTCTCGACCTACGCCACCTGGTGGATCCGCCAGGCCATCACCAGGGCCATCGCGGACCAGGCCCGGACGATTCGGATTCCGGTCCATATGGTGGAGACCATCAACAAGCTGATCCGGGTATCCCGTCAGCTCCTGCAGGAGCTGGGCAGGGAGCCTTCCCCGGAGGAGATCGCGAAAGAGATGAATATGTCCGTGGAGCGGGTCCGGGAGATCCTTAAGATTTCCCAGGAGCCGGTTTCCCTCGAGACCCCTATCGGTGAGGAGGAAGACAGCCATCTCGGGGATTTCATTCAGGACGATAACGTGCCCATTCCCGCGGACGCCGCCGCCTTTACGCTTCTGAAGGAGCAGCTGGACGAGGTGCTGGGAACCTTAACCGAACGGGAACAGAAGGTGCTCCGCCTGCGCTTCGGCCTCGACGACGGCCGGGCCCGGACGCTGGAGGAGGTAGGCAAGGAATTCAACGTCACCAGGGAACGCATTCGGCAGATCGAAGCCAAGGCGCTGCGGAAGCTCCGCCATCCGTCGAGAAGCCGGAAGCTCAAAGATTATCTGGAGTGAAGCCATGGCGAAGCTGTCCAATCGGCTTTTGGCGGCCGCGGCCCTGGTTCCGGAAGGCATGGCCGTCCTCGATGTCGGCTGCGATCACGGCTATACCGTCATTGAGCTTATAAGAAGCGGCAGGGCGCCTCTTGCCGCGGCCAGCGACATCCGGGAGGGCCCGCTGTCTTTCGCCAGGGCCAACATAGAGGCCGCCGGTCTCTCCGGGAAAATCAAAACCGCCCTTGCCGACGGGATCCCGGAAAACGCGGCGGAGCTTCTGCCGGCGGGGGTTCCCGCAGCCCTTATCATCACGGGAATGGGAGGCCTTCTCATCCGGGACATTTTAAAGAGAGGGGAGGAGCGGCTCAGGCTCTTTGACGCCATGGTGCTCTCGCCCCAGTCCGATCCGGATGAGGTCCGCCGGGCGCTTTCCGGATATGGCTTCTTCATCCGGGATGAGGTCTTCCTCAGGGAAGACGGCAAATACTATGCGCTGATTCTGGCAGAGCGGGGAGATGCGAGGGAGGGCAGGGAGCTTTCCATGGCGGAAGCCTTATATGGTCCGGTCCTCCTTGAAAAGAGGGATCCGCTCCTTTTGGACTACCTGAAGAAGCAGCTGGCCTTAAGGGCGCGGATCCGGGAGCAGCTGTCCGGCTCCCGGAATCCCGAAGCGGCGGAGGCCGCGCTGGAACGGATCGGCCGGGAAGAAGAAGTGATCCGCAAAGCGCTGGAGCGCTTCCGCTCCCGGAAGTGAAAGAGTGGGCAGGCTGGCGGCGGACTTTGCGGAGAGACGGCTTGCAAAACCTGTGGCTGCCGGAGAGTTTTATGGAAAAGAGGCAGTAAAACGTCTGATCGACGGCGGACTTGAAGGAGGAAAACGCATGAAGCTTTCAGAGATGATGAAAATATTTGAGCAGGATTTTCCACCGTATTACGCGGAGGAGTGGGATAATGTCGGCCTTCTTGTCGGCGATGAGGAGGCGGAAATATACCGGGTCCTTATCAGTCTGGACGCCTCCGACGAGGCGCTGGATTACGCGCGGGTGCTGGGAGCGGATCTGATCCTGACCCACCATCCGCTGCTTTTCAAACCGCTCAGGAAGGTTACCGAGCAGCATTTCATTTCCCGGAGGGTGCGCTGCATGATCCGGGAAAATATCAACTGTTACGCCATGCACACGAATTTCGATCTGGCAAGGATGGCGGATCTCAACGCGGCGGATCTGGGACTTTTAAATCCCGCGATCCTGACCGAAGCAGGGGAAAACCGGGAAGGGCAGCCCATCGGCTACGGCCGGATCGGGAAGCTTCAAAGTCCGCTGCCGCTGGAGGATTTTGCCGGAAAGGTCCGGGAAGCCATGGAGCTGCCGGGCGTCCGGGTCTACGGGGAGCTTTCCGGGCTGATCCGGACCGTTGCGGTTAGTTCCGGAGCGGGCAAGATGTCCATTGACGACGCGATCAAAAAGGGCGCCGACGTGCTTGTCACCGGGGATCTTGACTATCATTCGGCCATCGACGCCGTCTCCCGGGGATTATCCATGATCGACGCGGGGCATTACGGCACGGAGCTTACCTTTATACGTTTTATGGAGGGCTATGTGGAGGAGCATTTTCCGGAGCTTGAGACTTACTCAATGGCGATCCGCCAGCCTTATCAGATTGTCTGAGGGCGTAGGGACAGGGCTTCCGGAAATTTCATCAGGATATAAGGAGGAACACATGATACTCACAATTGACGGCGTATCCAAAACCCTGGCCCCCGGAACCGGCTTTCTTCAGCTTGCGAACCGGCTTCAATCCGAGCGGTCCGCCCCCATCGTTCTCGCCGAGGCGGACGGCCAGCTGAGAGAGCTTAGGGGAGAGATCTGGGAGGGAGCCGACATTCATTTTATCACCTCGGAAGAGGCCATCGGCCGGGACACCTACAATCGGAGCTGCTCCATGCTCTTTTTCGCGGCTCTTTACAAGACCGCCCGCATCCGCCGGGCCGTGCTCCATTATTCCGTCGGGAGCGGCTACTACTATACGGTGCAGGCGGACGAGCCGGTCGATGAGGGTTTCATTTCCCGGGTGGAGGCCCGGATGCGGGAGATGGTGAGGGAACAGCATTTATTCTACAAGCGTTCCGTACGGACCCAGGAGGCGATTCGTCTTTTTGAGAAAAAGGGTTTTTCTGATAAGGCCCGGCTCTTCTCGACCCGGATCGCTTCCGCGGTCAATATCTACAGCCTCGACGGCTATGAGGACTACAACTACGGCTACATGGTTCCCCATACCGGCTGCCTGTCCTATTTTAAGCTGCTCCCTTATCACGAGGGGATCCTGCTCCTTCTGCCCGACCGGCAGAATCCGACCGGCATTCCGGCTTATACCGCGGAGGAGAAGCTGTTCGCGGCCCAGTGGGAAGGGGAGATGTGGGCCGCGGGACTGGGGATCGATACCATCGGCGGCCTTAACGCCCGGATCATCGCAGGGAATTCGCGGAAGACGATCCTCATCGCCGAGGCCAAGCAGGAGGCCCGGATCGCGGAGATCGCGTCCCGTATCCGGCAAAGGGGAAGCGTGCGTTTCGTCCTTGTCGCCGGACCTTCGTCTTCGGGCAAGACCACTTTTTCACAGCGGCTTATGGTCCAGCTTGAAGCGCAGGGCCTTATGCCCCACTATATCGGGGTGGACAACTATTTTATTCCCAGGGATCTGATCCCGGCGGGCAGGGACGGGCAGAAGGACTTTGAGAGTCTGTCGGCTCTGGACGTAGAATGCTTCAATGCGGATATGACCGCCCTTCTTGAGGGCAAGGAGGTCCGGATGCCGACTTATGATTTCATAAGCGGCAAGCGGGTCTATAAGGGGGAGACGATCCGGCTGGGCGGGGAGGACGTGCTCGTCATAGAGGGGATCCACTGTCTGAACGATGAACTGACGAAAAGCCTGCCGAAGGAAAGCAAGTTCAAGGTTTATATCAGCGCCCTGACCCAGCTTAATGTGGATGAACATAACCGGGTGCCCTCCCGGGACGGCCGCCTGATCCGCCGCATCATCCGGGACCACAGGACCCGGGGCTACAGCGCCGCTTCCACGATCAACATGTGGGAAAAGGTGCGGCAGGGGGAGGAGAATTACATTTTCCCCTATCAGGAGACGGCGGATGTCTTCTTCAACTCGGCGCTGCCTTATGAGCTCGCGGTTCTGAAGCCTTATGTGCTTCCGCTTCTTTTTGGCATCGGGCCTGATGACGCGGCCTATCTGGAGGCCCGGCGCCTTCTGAAATTCCTCGACTATTTCCTTCCGCTTCCCCCGGAGGATGTTCCGACCAATTCGATCCTGAGGGAGTTTATCGGGGGAGGGTGTTTCAGGCTCTAGGCCTATGGAGATAAGCGTATAAAAAAGCATTGCGGATGCGGCATTTGGGCACCTGCAATGCATTTTTTCGGTATTATGTAACTGTTCAGCACCCCTCATAAATCCACGGCTTGCAGGCCGGAATGCTTGCATTCCGGACAAAAACCGCGGATTTAT
>JAILID010000035.1 GCA_024695465.1 Lachnospiraceae bacterium
GAAAAGTCAGGACCGCCTTGAAGAGATCCCCGTCAATAGCAAGGCGCAGCTCTCCGCCCTGCAGCTCCGCCATGCTCTTCGCGATGGAAAGGCCCAGGCCGTTCCCCTCGCTGCTGCGGGACGCGTCGCCGCGGGTAAAGCGTTCTATCAGCTCCTCTTCGGACATATCCAGGGCCTCCCGCGAGGTGTTTTTGAAGCTGATGACGGCGTTTCCATCCTGCTCTTTCAGCGACAGGTAGACGCGGGTGCCCGCCAGGGCGTATTTGCAGATGTTGTTCATCAGGTTGTCGAAAATGCGCCACATCCGCCGTCCGTCCGCCATGATGCGGAGTTCCTTCTCAGGCTGCTTCATGACCAGCGTAAGTTCCGCTTTCCGCAGTTTTTCCTCGTATTCCCCTCCCGCCTGAGTGAGGAAAACCGAGGCCTCGCAAGGGGCCAGGATGACATCCAGGCTGCCGCTGGAGGCTTTGGAAGCCTCCACCAGGTCCTCGATCAGGCGTTTCAGCTTCTCGGATTGGCGGACCAGCACCTCCGCGTACTCCGGGATTTTCGGACTGCCGCTCTCCTCGTTTCCGATCAGGGAGGCGTAATTGATAATCGATGTCAGCGGGGTTTTGATATCGTGGGAGACGTTGGTGATCAGCTCGGTCTTCATGCGCTCGCTTTTTAAGCGCTCCTCCACGGCGATCGCCATGCCGCCGGCGATGTTGTTCAGGTTCTCGCCGTGCCGCCGAAAGTCCCAGAACATGCCTTTGGTGTCCGTGTGGTAGGCAAGGTCCCCATTTGCCAGGGCGTCCCCGCTTTTCAGGAGCTTTCTGAGCGTCAGGGCCAGATAAAAGATGGCGGGGAGCAGAAGAAGCTTTTCAAAGAACCAGAAGATCACGAGCAGTTCCTGTCTCCCATCGCCCAGGACAATTGTGAAGAGCTCCAGGAGGGAGATGCCGCAGGAAATGAAAACCGTCTTCCAGATCAGGGGGATGCCTCGAAGCAGGTCTGCGGTAAAGCCGCAGAGTTTTTTGAGCGCGTCAAAGGCCATAAGCGCAAACTTGCGGAACAGCTGCCAGAAATGATAGAGAAGCGTGTTTTTAAGGAGCGCGTGCTGCTTGATCCTGCCGGCCGCGCTCATACTAAGGGCCAGGAGTACATGGAGCCCCAGAAAACAGCTGATGAGGATGGCGATCAGGCACGGGAATCCGCCTAGATTCTCGTTGATTGCGATGAGTATGAATCCTCCAAGGCCGAGGCAGATGATAAGCAGCAGGTCATAGGGGATTTTATATAGAGGACCGGGACGGAATGCTTCGCTGTCCGCGGAGCGGCCGGCTGCGTGCATCAGGGCGACGAAGCTTCCGATCAGAACGAGCAGCGCCGCCGGCGCGATAAAGTAGACCGCATAGCGCAGCAGGTATCCGATATGCAGAAGCTTGCTTAAAAGCTCGATCTCTCCGGCCCGCTGGGAACCTTCCGTCAGCGTGAGCGAGACTTCATAGGATTCTGCGTCATCAGTCGAAGCTGAAGCTCCGTAAGAGAGATGGAAAAGCTTCCCTTTCTCATCCCTCAGGGCGCAGTAGGAGAAGGAGTAGACCTTTGTGCCGGAGCTTGTAAAGAGAGCGGATTTTGCGCTGACCTCTCCTCTGGAGTCGCGGATCTCATAGTTGATGCCCCTGTAATCAGGGACCGCGCCTTCCCCGGAGAGTTCGATCCAGAGGATCGAATAGGCGTAGGAGCGCAGTTCATTTTCCTCGATCACTTCTTTCTGGAGCTCCTGTTCGGAAAGCGTATAGAAACGCAGGTCATACTCAATATAAAAGCAGATCCCGGCGATGGCGGCCGCAAGAATGCAGAAAGACGCGATGCATGTGATAAACAGAATCGTCTTGCCCGTAAGGGTTCTTGTAAATCGTTTCATTTTCTTCTCTCCCCCTCAATTTTATAACCCTGCCCGAAGATCACTTTGATATGGCGAGGTTCGGCGGGATTGATTTCAAGTTTCTCGCGCAGGTGCCGGATATGCACCGCCACCGTGTTGTCCGACCCGAACGGCTTCTCCTTCCATACGAGGCTGTAGATCTCTTTCGGGGAGAAGACCCGTTCCGGGTTCGAGATCAGCAATTTCAGGATCTCGTATTCCTTCGGGGTCAGGGCGACCGGTTCGCCGTCGAGACAGACTTCTTTGGAGCGGTCGTTCAGCTCGATTCCGCCGCAGCTGTATACTTCCGCGGCGGCCCCGCTGCCCAGCCTTAAGTAGCGCCGCAGCTGGGAGCGGACGCGGGCGCCAACCTCCAAAGGGTTAAATGGCTTTGTGATGTAGTCGTCTGCCCCTGCATAGAGGCCGAGGATCTTATCCGTATCCTCGCTTTTGGCCGTGAGAATGATGATCGGCACGTTGCTTATCTTACGGATGGCGGCCATGGCGCTCATTCCGTCCATGACCGGCATCATGAGATCCAGGAGAACCAGGTGGATCTCGCGGCTGCCCAGGATCTGTAAGGCCTCCTTCCCGTTGCAGGCGTCGTACAGCGTGTAGTCGGGATCTGACAAATAGATTTTCAGCGCGTTGACGATATCGTTCTCGTCATCGCAGATCAGGATGTTCGGCATGGCGTTTTTCCTCCTCATCGATATCAGGTGCGCCTATCGTCCGGCGCGGAGCGTTTCCTTAAAGCCCGGCAGCGTCCCCGTCTGCTATATTATAGGGTGAAAAGGCTTTAAAATGAAAGACGGAAAGAGCTTAAGATTTGATGAAGATTTCCGGGGCGTCCCCGCGGCGGAGGGGCAATATCACAAAAGCAGATTGCTTTTGCGGTATGATTCGTTTATAATAAAAATAGCGCCCTGCTTAAGGCCGCCCCTGAATCAGCGGCCTTATAGCATGCGTTTTTAGAAGGATAAAGGAGATTGCGGAAGCATGGAAAAGATTATAAAAAAACTGTTCGGCGGACTTGACCTGACCTGGCCGAAACTAATCACAGCCGCGGTTGCCGCCGGGGTATTCACAGCGGCGATGGCCATCATCCCGGCGTTTCAGTATACTTCTTTCAGTACGATAACAACGTCCTTTGAAGTCTGGATCCTGATCGGGATCCTTATCATCATGAACAGCAGAAGCAATCTGGATTCCGCATTGAAGTGCTTCGTGTTTTTCCTGATCAGCCAGCCGCTGATCTACCTGCTCCAGGTCCCCTTCAGCTGGATGGGATGGCGCCTTTTCGGCTACTATAAATACTGGCTGATCTGGACGATCCTGTGCCTGCCTATGGGCTACATCGGCTATTGGATGAAGAAGGACAAATGGTGGGGCTATCTCATCCTGTTTCCGATGATCCTGCTGACCGCGTATTCCTATTCGCGGTACCTTGCGTCTTTCATTTTCTATATGCCGAAGTATATCCTGATCTGCATCTTCTGCGTATGCGCGATGGTTTTCTATCCGGTGTTCATATTCCGAGACGAAAAGACCAGAAGGTACGGGGCGGTCATCGGGTTGTCGGCCGCGGTTGTCCTGACGGTTCTGGGCTTTATGAATCCGCCTGTTTACAGCACGGAGCTCATGGGCAGCAATGAGGAGCACCCCTTTGACGATACCTATAAGGCCAGCCTCGCGGATGAAAAGTACGGGGACGTCGAAATCATATACATGAAAAACGTTGAGGACTATATGCTGCATGCGGAGCTTCGGAAGGCCGGGAAAACCGTGCTGACGATTGAAGCACCGGATGGCGGGAAGCGGGAATTCGATCTGGTCATTGAATATGACACATATGAAGTTACGCCCCGGGAATGATTCGGCACAGGCGTCTCTGCCGCCTCTCCGCCGGGATTGATAGAAGCCCTGTTGTAAAAGACGGTAAATGAATGGAGATTGAGTCGGGTCATGAACAGCAATCGATTGAACCTGCAGATTTTTTCGATTTTTGCGATTATTATTTCGGCTTTTGTCGGTTCGGCAGTATTTTCTTCATTTTTAAATACGGAATCCGTCAAGCATTCCGTAGAGACGGAGACGAAGATCTCTTCGGTCATCCTCTCGTCCGCGATCAGGTACGATATACCGGAGTATTTAACGGAGTCGGAAGCGGACGGCAATCTGGTCAAACGGCTGACCCGGGTTCTTACCCGCATAAAGCAGGAGGTTGGCGAAAATGTGGATGTGTGGATCGTTGACGCTTCCTTCCGCGTTCTCTATGAGGACATCGCGGATGGGGGAAGCGAGCTGGCGGAGCTGACGCAGGGCATTCCGCAGCAGAAGCTTATCCCGGCGGAGTCCAAAAGCGAGCATGAGGACGGAAGGGCTGTTTATTTCTGGATCGGGAAAAATGGGCTTCTTATTTTTAACCAGAAGCTGCTGATGGTCAGATCCGTCTTTGACGGCCGGCTGTATCTCGTGATGTGCAACCGGGCGGAATCGGTCCATGCGATGCAGCGGCGGCAGTTCGCGTTGTTTGCGGGCATCGAGATCGTCCTGATGCTTACCATGTTCGTCTTTCTGGCCAATACGCTTTTCAGCTATCGGAAGCAGCTGATCCGCCTGGCAACCAAGGATGAGCTGACGGGGCTTTCAAACCGCAAGAGTTTCAATGAGGCTTACAGGGACTATGTCAGGAACACGGTTCAGGATAAGCGGGAACTGTTTACGGTTTTCCTGATGGATATCGATTATTTTAAAAGGATCAATGACACGTATGGGCATGCTGCCGGGGATCTGGCGCTTCGGACTCTGGCCGGATATATCGGACGTATGACGGAACGCCTGGGAGGCTTTGCGGGCCGCTGGGGCGGCGATGAGTTTATCGGGGTTCTTCCGCTTGAAGGCGGGGAAGCGGAGAAGGAGCTTCGGCGGCTTTGCGGGGAAATAAAGGCGGAGCGGATGGAAGGCGGTTTCGGGATCACGATCAGTGCCGGGGCCGTGCAGGCGAGCCGCACAGGATCGCCGGAACTGGCGCGCCTGACGGAGCTGGCGGATCTGGCCCTGTACGCATCGAAGGAGGGCGGACGCGACCGGGCTACCCTTTATTCCAAAGCGCTGGAGCCTGTATCCGAGGCTCCTGCGAAAGAGGAGAAAGCGGTCGCGCCGGCGGCTGCCGCGGAAGGCGCGGAGCAGACGGCCGCGTCGGCAGGCAGGGGCGCGGCCGGGGAAAAACCGGAAGCGTCGGCGCGGAAAAGGGAAAATTTCAAAGCCCGTCTGAAGGCGTTCGTCCGGGACCGGCTGGTAGAAAGCATCCTGCTGGGGGTCAAATGGATGGCTCCTTTCGTGGCGGGAGGCGGCCTCCTGATCGGTCTGGCTTTTCTTTTTGACGCCTGGTCCGTTGATCTGTCGACCTTGTCTGTCGCCGATCGGACGAAGCTGGGTTCGATCACGCCTCTGGCAGCTTCTTTAAAGAGTATAGGGGACAGCACCTTTAATTTCATGCTGCCGGTATTTGCCGGCTTTATGGCCTACGGGCTTGCCGGGGAGAGCGCGTTTCTTGCGGGCTTTGTGGGCGGCTTCATGACGATTCAGTGCAATGCGGGTTTTATCGGCGCCATGGCAGCCGGACTTATGGCAGGCCTTATCGCCTATGAGATCAACGAGTTTATCGGGAGGACGCCGCGTTACATTCAGAAAGCGGCGCCGATCGTGATTTTCCCGGTGTTTAATCTCCTTCTGATACACGTGATGGCCGTTCTGGTCATCACGCCGGTTTTCAGTTCGATAGGCAAAATATTTTTTAGCTTTCTGGACGGTTTAAGAGATCTGGACCCGAATATCATGTGCGCCGCCGCGGGCGGGATGATGGCTTTCGACATGGGAGGCGTCGTGAACAAGGTGGCTTACAATTACGGGGTCAGCAGTCTGGCGTCCGGGGAGACCTGCCTTATGGCCAGCGTGATGGCGGGGGGAATGGTGCCTCCTGTCGGAATTGCGCTTGCCATGATCGCGTTCAAGAATAAATTCACTCCGACCGAGAGGGAGAGGCTGCCGGGAACGCTGTTTATGGGCCTTTCCTTTATCACGGAGGGAGCGCTGCCTTTCGTTTTTTCGGATGTCTTCCGGGTCATTCCCTCCTGTATGGCCGGGTCTGCGCTGGCGGGTCTGCTTTCTTCGCTGTTTGGATGCCGGCTTCCGGCTCCTCACGGAGGGATCTTTGTTCTGCCTGTGATGACCCACCCGATCCTGTATTTACTCGCATTGGCGGCGGGATCGGCCGTGACGGCGCTCCTGCTTGGATATTTGAAAAAACCGTTTGGATCGGGAAAGGATTCTTAAGGATTCTCCCGGCTCGTTTCGGCTGACGGCGGAGCCGGCTTAATTCCGCCGCAAAAAGGCGCCCCTTCGGAAGAAGAGGCGCCTTTTTGCGGCAGCGAAACGTTCAGCTGCCGGAATCTTCCTCAGGCCGGGAGGCTTTCAGGAAGCTTTTGTTCTCGTACATGTTATCGTCGGCGCGCTTAAATACCGGAGCGACACAGTCGTCGTGCATAAAGCGCGACATTCCGCAGGCAATGACGATCCCTTCGGAACGCATAGCCTCCTCGTTGTGGAGGCGCATCTCTTCGATTCTTTCATCCATGCATTCATAATCGATGCCCTGTGAAATGACTGCGAACTCGTCGCCGCCGACGCGGAAGACGGGGCTGTGTTTGAAGATCTCGCAGATGATTCTGCAGGCGCTGCGGAGATACTGGTCTCCGGCCTGATGACCTTTGGTGTCGTTGATCTTTTTTAAATCATTCACGTCCAGCATGACGATGGCAAAGGGCATCTGGCGGTGATTCGCGATCAGCCGGTCCATACGTACTTCCGCCTCCAGATAGGCGTGCTTGTTCTTTACGCCGGTCAGCGCGTCTATGTTGGCCAGAGACTGGGCCTTTGCCAGGCGCTTCTCAAATTCCTCTTCCTGCTTTACCTGCGTATCGATATTGTTGATGCCCACGATCAGCCGGGGGCCTTCTTCTTCCGTCACCATGGCGGCTTTGAGCTGGAAATGCACCGGTTTGCCGTCCGCCATGAGGCGGTAGCCCAGGGTAAAGATGCCTCTGTCCTTTGTTTCTTTCAGGAGGTTGTCCCGGGTGAGCAGCGAGAGGACGCGGCTGGTATCCTCCGGATGGCTGTAAATCTGGATGGATTCCCGGAGCGAGCTGAAGAAATCGGCTCCATTCTTTGCCTGTGAGAAATTCTTATCGTAATCGGTGGAAGAGCTGAATTCATGGTAGCGGCCGGTTTTGGGGTCTACCACATACACGCAGATGAAGCTGCCGGTGATGGCGTGGAGGCGGGCGTAGATCACGCGCTCTTCCTTCATTTTTTTCTCGGCGCGCTGCTGACGGACTTCTTCGTCGATATCCGACACGGCGATCACGATAAAGCGTTTGTCGTCCTCCATCCGGGATACCTTCATCCGGACATAAAAGGTCCGTCCGTTTTTGATCCGGCGGTAGGTCATCTCAAAGATCCGTTTTTTGTCCAGGGCCTTGCTGAGGTAATCCCGGGTCATCGCATGGATAAACGCCGCCTGGTCATCCGGATGGATGTAGATCTTCGCGTCCCTTTCGCAGCCCTCAAAGAAGTCCGCGCTGCGCCTTGCCTCGGTGAGCAAGCCGAGCTTATCGTCGGTATGGAATTCGATCAGTTCATTGGTATCCATGTTGACGTAGAAAAGGTCGGTGCATTCCCGGGCCAGGGACAAGGCGATGTGCGTATAGATTGTGCTGGTGTCCCGGGCTTTTTCGTAGGCCTCCTCCAGCCTTCGCCGGTAGTCTTCCCGGTCGTCGCGGGTTACGCCGATCAGGAGTTTTTCTCTGCCTTCTTCCGAGGTCAGGGTGGCTCGCAAATTGACCGGCGTGGATTTCCCGTCCAAAAAGATCCGGTAATTTTGAAAGAAAAGACCGTTCTCCCGGATCTCGCGCATCATATTGTTTTTGGTGAGAACCCGCAGATATCTTCCCATGTCTTCCGGGACAATAAGTCCTGGCGCGTTGGTGATGACGTCCGCAAAGAAATCCTCCCCCTGCTGGGCGAGACCGAAGCGCTTTAATTCTTTTGACGGATTGTATTGCGTATAATGTCCGCTTGCGGGGTCGACCGTATAGAGGGCGATATAGTTTGGGGAAAGCGAGGCGATCCTTCCCAGGGAGATCGCTTCCTGCCGCAGTTTTTTCTCCTCCTCCTGCTGTTTCATCTGGGCGTCGACGTTGCTGACGCCCAGAATGATCCGGCTGCCGCCGTGCATCCGGGTGATTTTCATGCTGGCATAGGTCGGCCTGCCGCTGTCAATAAGACGATAGACGGCGGTGAAGACCCCTTGCGAATCCAGTTCCCGGAGAACATTCTCCTTTGTGAACAGCTTCAGCAGGGCTTCCCTGTCCTCCTCGTAGACCCTTATCAGGATATCTTTCCGGGCGGATTCAAAGAAGTCGCCGCCATGCCGCTCAAGCACCAGATCCTCGTCTCCAACCTGTGAGGAATACTCGATGTAGCGGCTGCTGTCAAGGTCGATCACATAAATATTATAGTAGTCGGCGGCCAGGGCCCTGGCGATATCCGCGTAAGTCGCGCTTTCGTCCGGTTTGCTGATGGATAGCACGGCGATGACAAAAGCGGCGTTTTGGCTGAGCGGATTGACGCTGATCCGGCGCGTGAAGAAATGGGCGATGGAGCCGTCCGGCAGCTGCCGGTCAAAGAAAGCAGGGTTTCCGTTTGTGCAGCGTTTTTTGACAGCCGAGATGAAGTCCTTTCGGCAGCCGCCGGTCGCGTCTTCGAAATGATCCGGATCCTTCCATATGTCAACGTTGAAAAAACGTTTGATAAAGTTCTGGTAGGAACGGTTGCTCCGGATATATACGTTTTTCCCGGCGCCTGTTTCAAGCACGGCAATCGGGAGCGCGTTGAAGGCGTTTGCCAGGGAGTTCTCTTTTTCCCCGGCGATTACGCCAAGATCGAAGAGGTTTGCGCGGCCGATGCTTTCGTAATACTCGGCTTCCGCCGGGTTTTCATTTTCAATCAGATCCCGATTCCTGTACATGGAAAGGATCGTTTCAAAGGGCAGGGGTTTTGAATAGTAGTATCCCTGGAGCTTCGAGCAGCCGATCTCTTTCAGGAAGCGGATCTGCGCTTCCGTCTCGACGCCTTCGCAGACCGTGTCTACTCCCAGGGCGGTAGCCATCCGCATGAGTTCGCTCATGATGATCCTGCCGCCGACGCCCGCGTCAAGCTTGCGCATAAAGCTCATGTCGAACTTGATCAGGTCGAACTTGATGCTTTGCAGCACGTCCAGCGAGGAATAGCCGCTGCCGAAGTCATCCATCCATACCGGGAAACCGAGCTTTTGGAAACGTTCAACCTGCTCTTTCATGAAGTCGAAGCTGCTGCCGATCGTGCTTTCCGTGATCTCAATGGTGATCT
>JAILID010000057.1 GCA_024695465.1 Lachnospiraceae bacterium
AGCGGGAACCCGGGTCATTGACCCGGAACATCCCTTCCGGATCGAGGATGCGGCCGGCTTCGCAGGCGATCCGGCCGACCCCGACGCGGTCCGTCACAGCCGGGTGTCGGGAGACCTGCCATTTTTGACCGGCTTTGACGCTGAGGGAGAGGATGGCGATAAGGATGCCCGGATGTCGCAGAGCAGCCCTTCCGGCAGCACGATGGTGCATCATATCATGCATTCCCCGTCGGCGGATTTTGTCGTCGGAAACGGCGCTTCTGATTTCGGCTGGGGCAATATGATCCTCTTTAAGTCGAAGGATTTAAAGAAATGGACCTACTGCGGAAAGCTGATTTACGAGCAGAAGGGCTTTGACCGGGATTTCTTCCGCCTGAACGGCGTCTATGAATGCCCGGATTTCTTCGAGTCGAACGGACAGGAGATCATTCTGGCCAGTCCCCAGAATCTCCCGAAAAAGGGCCATAAGTTCGAGAACCAGCACTCGACGATCTATATCGCCGGGAAACTGAATTACGAGACCGGCCGCTATCAGATGGCAAAGATCCGGGAGCTGGACGCCGGCTTTGATTTTTACGCGCCCCAGAGCATGCGCCTGCCGGACGGAAGGATCGTCATGATCGCCTGGAAGGAGATGTGGGACCGCACCTATCCCATGGTTGAGGACGGCTGGGCCGGAACCTACACGCTTCCCAGGGAGCTTGAGTGGAAGAACGGCCATCTCTACCAGTATCCGGTCCGGGAACTTTGCTCCTATCGGCAGAATCCGGTTTCGGCGAAGAATGTTCCTCTTTCTTCGGATAAGGAGGTCCGGATCCCCGGCATGGAGGGCAATGTCATCGAGCTGGATGCGCTGATCGATCCGGGAACGGCTTCAAAGGTTGGGGTCAAGATCTTTGTCGGGAGCGGGCATGAGACCGTCCTGACCTACGATCCGGCTCAGAACACCCTTGTCTTCGACCGGACGCGGGGCGGGCTCAGGATCGAAGGACGGGAGGATAATGTGAATATCCGGACTCTGGACGTCAAACCAGAAGGGACGCTGCGCCTGCAGATCTTCCTCGATATATGTTCGGCGGAGGTCTTCGTGAACGGGGGGCGTTACGTCCTCACCGGGAATGTCTACGCGGATCTGACGGATACCGGAATCGCCTTCTTCGCGGAGGGCGGAGAGGGCAGGCTGCTTTCCGCTGTCAAGTATGATCTTGTGGTTGAATAAGCGCTTGCTTGAGCGAATGAAAAAGGCTGCCGTAAGGCAGCCTCTTTCGTTTATAAACATATGGCGTCCGGCTTTTGCCGGCCCTCATTTTATTTTACTTCAGCCATTCCCAGCGGATTGCCTTCGTTGAAGTTTCTGGCGTTCTCCATCGTCGTGGCGGCGATGGCCTGCAGCGCTTCGCGGGTGAAGAAGGCCTGATGCGAGGTCAGGATCAGCTGCGGGAACATCTGGAGGCGGGCGGTGACGTCGTTGCTCATCGCGTCAGCGGAGCGGTCGGTGTAGACGTTGCTGTCTTCGCCTTCATAGACGTCGAGGCCGACGGCGTGGAACTTGCCCCTCTTCAGGGCGGCAATCAGCTCTTCCGTGTCGATGAGGGCGCCGCGGGCGGTGTTGACCAGCATGACCGTATCCTTCATCTTGTCGATGGCTTCCTTGTTGATCAGGTGGTAGGTGCCGCCGTCGCCCATGATGAGCGGGGCGTGCAGGGAGATGAGATCCGCCTTTTCGAAGAGCTCGTCCTTAGAGACGTAGGTGAGAAGGCCTTCGTCCACGAGCGCCTGGTTCGGGTAGGCGTCCCAGCCGATGACGGTCATGCCGAAGCCCTTGCAGATGCGGGCCATGCACTGGCCGATCTTTCCGGTTCCGACGATGCCGGCGACCTTGTTGTGGAGGTCGACGCCGAGAAGGCCGCTGAGGGCGAAGTTGTTGTCGCGGACCTTGTTGACGGCCTTGTTGAGGCGGCGGTTGGCTGCCTGGATGATGGCCATGGCGTGCTCGGCAACCGCATAGGGCGAGTAGGCCGGAACCCGGAGAACCGTGATCCCGCACTCCTTGGCGGCCTGAAGATCCACGTTGTTGAAGCCGGCGCAGCGAAGAAGGATCAGCTTGATCCCGCATTCGTGCAGGACTTCCACCGCCGATCTCGGGCATTCGTCGTTTACGAAAATGCAGACCGCGTCATAGCCTTTGGCAAGGGCCGCTGTCTCCGGGGTGAGACGGGTGGAGAAATACTTGATGTCGCAGTTATAGGTTCCTTCGCCCTTATCCTTGGCCAGCTCGTTGAAGAAGAGGTGGTCGTAATCCTTGGCGCCGAAGAAAGCGATCTTAAGGACCTTGACCGTCTTCTTCTGGGAAGCCTTCTCCTTGAGGAGCTTGGAAACGGCTTCGATGGCGGCTTCTTCATCATCGCCCTCTGCCGTCACTTTGATCTCGGAACCCTTCACGGCGTGCAGGCCCAGGATCTGGAGCACGTTGTTGCCGTTCGCGGTATGGGAACCGCAGGTGATGGTGATGGCAGAGCGGAAATTCACGCAGGCCTGGGCGATCTGGGCGGCCGGGCGGGCGTGGATGCCAAGGGGATCAACTACGACATGGATATATGATTTCAAAATTTTCCTCCGTTCCGGAGCGTTTGCGCCGTGTTTATCGGCAGAATGGCCTTTTCCCCCGCTCCGCAGGGAAAAGCTGTTGGTGAAATAAAATGAATATCTCACGGTTTTCAGTAACGATACACAGATATTTTAACACATTGAGATAAGAAAGAACAGAGGGATTTGTGCAGATTGCGAAAATCATAAAAAGGAGCCTTGATAAAGCTCAGGGGATCCAGCCGAAGTGAAGGCAGGCGTTGTAGATTCCGTCCTCGCTGTTTTTGCTCGTCACGTAATCGGCCAGCTCCTTGAGCCGGGGAATGGCGTTTCCCATGGCGATATTGGTCCATTCGCTGCTGAACATGGAGATGTCGTTCCAGTTGTCCCCGAATACGACGACTTCTTTGGGGTCGCCCCCGATCATTTCCAGCATGCGCCGGATTCCGGCGGCCTTGTTGGTGGGCTCGATGAAAATGTACTCATCCTGATAGCGGAGCCAGGGCAGCTGCCTGAGGGAGCGCAGGAGTCCTTCTTCACCGGGCCTAATGGCCGCATAGGCCTTGTGGAATTCCGGATAGTCGTTGGGGTCGAGCCCCGGAACGACCTCTGTCTTCATGTAGGCGTCTTTCGTGATTTCATAGAAACGGGGATCCGGGGTCAGGCGGCGGATGGAATCATCCGGATTGAAGCCCCAGGCGATCCCTTTCTCGTCGCATTCCTTAAAGAGGGCAAGGACGGCTTCCCGGTCCAGGGGCAGGATCTCGATGAGCTTCCCGTCGAGCGTGACGCCGTTCCCCCCGTCATGAACCATGTTCTGAAAGCCCAGACGCTGCCGGAAAGGTTCGGCCATGGAGTGGCTGCGGCCGGTGCAGATGGCGAGAAAATGGCCCTTTTCCTCCAAAAGCCGGAGGGCTTCCCTGGCAGAGTCCGGAATGACCGCTTCATTGGCGTTATTGCCGAAGCGGACAGTTAAGGTATCATCGATATCAAAAAAGAAGTATTTGCGCTTCATATCAGTGCTCCTCGTACATCAGCTGTTCGTAATATCTGAGGAAACCGGTCACGATCTCGACCTCATCGTCGCTTAAGTTGTGGTCGGCTTTTATCTGTTCGGCGTCCTTTGCGCGGAGGCCCTCGTCGTAGAGGCCGGCGGCAAGCTTTTCGAGCTTTTTATTCATCCTGTTCTCCTTCGTGTTATCTTTTTTTTCAGGGCGCTGAGGCAAACGGCGGATCACTTTGCCGCATGCGGAAGCGTTTTCCATATTATAATGGAGAAGGCGGCTTTTTTCAACTTGCGCTTCTTATTTTTTAGTGTTACGCTGTTGGGAGATTTCAAAGAAAGGAAATGAAAACCATGGAAGCTATGCGAATCGACCTCTATGAGGCCGGCGAATACCATTACGAGCGGGCTTACGGATTTATGCCGAACATAAGGGCTTATCTCCACGGGGATGAGAAGACCTATCCGGCCATCCTGATCATTCCCGGAGGCGGCTATGAGTTTGTCTCGGCCAGGGAAGGGGAGCTGGTCGCGGAAAGATTCCTGTCCCTGGGCTATAACTGCTTTGTCCTGACCTATTCCGTGAACCTTCTCGACCTCACGCCGCTGAAAAGGCAGCCCCTGAAGGACGCGGCCCGGGCAATCCGGATCATTCGGAAAAATGCGGCAGCCTGGCATATCGATCCGGAGCGGACGGCGGTCCTGGGCTTCTCCGCCGGCGGCCATCTGGCCGGCAGCCTGGCGCTGCATTATAAGGACGCGGAAGAGAAAAACCCCGAGCTGGCCGCTGTAAACGCTCGGCCGGACGCAGCGCTTCTGTGCTACCCGGTCATAACGAGCGGAGAGTACGCCCACATGGGAACCGTTAAGGCGCTGCTGGGCTTTAATGAGCGGACAGAGGAGACGGGAAGGGAGATTTTCGGGGAGGCGATGCCCGGCTGCGAAACGGCGGAGGACGAACTGCGTTACGCCTCGCTCGAGACCCAGGTCACGGAGGACGCGCCTCCGACCTTCTTATGGCATACGCTGACGGACGCCTCGGTGCCGGTGGAGAACAGCCTTTTCATGGCGCGGGCCTTAAGAAAATGCGGCGTGCCCTTTGCCCTGCACCTTTTCTCCCGGGGAAAGCACGGACTTTCTCTCGCAAACGAGGAATGGGCTAACTGCAGCGGCAAGGGCGAGTACACCTACGAGCCCTCCAGGACCTTCACAAACGCCGCCTTAAGAGGAGAGCTGAAGCTTCCGGAGGAAGTCGTGAAGGAGCTTATGGAGAGCGAACACTTCGGCAGCGGCGTTTCCGGGCGGAATGACATCCCGGTGCCGGAAGTGCAGAAATGGCCGGAACTGGCGGACGCGTTTTTGAAAGCATACTTACACTGATCAGGAGACGATTCGATGACGACAGATGAAAAACTTGCGCTATTGAGAAAGAAAATGAAAGAAGAGGGGATCGATTGGTTTCTGATCCTTTCCTCGGATTACCACTCCTCGGAATATGTGGGTGATTATTTTAAGGTTTCGGAATTTTTCTCCGCCTGCACGAGCGACAATGTGGAGCTATTGATCGGCAGGAATGAGGCGAAACTCTGGACCGACGGCAGGTACTTCATTTCCGCGGCGAAGGAACTGGCGGGAAGCGGGATTGAGCTCATGCGGAGCGGAGAAAAGGGCGTCCCCTCCCTTAATGCGTTCTTGCGCGCGAATGTAAAAAAGGGGGAGGTACTGGCCTTTGACGGCCGCTGCATAAACGAGGAGAAAGCCGGGGTCTATGAAGAGCTTCTCATGGAACTCGGGGCTTCCCTGCTCACGGATATCGATCCGGCGGAGGGCATCTGGCGGGAACGCCCGCCGCTTCCCTGCCATCCGGTTTTTCTCATTCCCGATGAGCTGGCCGGCGCCTCCTTTGACGAAAAGCTCGCGGGGGTGCGCGAAGCCATGGCGGAGAAGAAGGCGGATTGGTTTATGCTCTCGAAGCTCGATGATATCGCCTGGCTGCTCAACGCGCGGGGCAGCGATGTTTTCTGCAATCCGGTTATGCTTGCCTACGCGCTGATCGGAAAGGAGGAATTCCATCTCTTCATCCAGGAGGATGAGGTTACGGACGCGTTCGGCAGCTTCTGCGCAGAGCGGAAGATCTGCCTGCATGCTTACGGGGAGGTTTTCAGCGCGCTGAAAAGCTTTTCATTTGGCGGACCCGTCATGCTCGAAAAATCCGCGACTTCGGACGCCGTCTATCAGATCCTCATCAAAAGGGCGGAGATCGTGGAAGCGGTCAACCCGACGGAGCTTATGAAGGCGGTCAAGAATCCGGTGGAGATCGAAAACATCATCAAGACCTATCTGCTGGATTCGGCCGCGCTGACCCATTTTATCTACTGGTTCAAGACCAATGTCGGGAAAATGAAGATCAGCGAGCTTTCGGCAGCGGCCAACCTGGACGCAAGAAGGGCGGCGCTTCCGGGTTACATCGGGCTTTCCTTCCCGACCATTTCAGCCTACGGGGCCAATGCGGCCATGGCGCATTACGCCGCGTCGGAAAACGACCAGGCAGAGGTCCGTCCGCGCGGCTTCCTGCTCGTCGACTCGGGCGGCCAGTATCTGGGAGGGACGACCGACGTCACCCGCACCATGGCGGCCGGTCCGCTGACCGCGGAGGAGAAGAGGGACTTTACGCTGGTGACGGTGTCCAACCTGAATCTCCTGAACGCCCGCTTCCTTTACGGGGCGACGGGAAAGCTGCTCGATGCCTACGCCCGGGCTCCGCTCTGGGAGTACGGGATCAATTACAATCACGGGACCGGCCATGGGATCGGCTATATCCTGAATGTCCACGAAGGCCCCCAGAACATCCGCTGGAAATTCAATCCCGGGCAGAAGGAAGTACCGTTTGAGGCCGGGATGCTGATCTCGGACGAGCCGGGCGTTTACATAGAAGGAAAATACGGGATCCGGATCGAAACGATCCTTCTTACGGTTCCGGATGTGGAAAATGAATTCGGGCGCTTCCTGAAATTCCAGCCCCTGACCTGGGCACCCATCGATCTTGAGGCGATCGATACGGCTTATATGCAGCCGAGGGATATCGAGCGGCTGAACGCCTATCATGAGGAGGTATATGAAAAGCTGGCGCCGTATTTTGAAGGCGATGAGCTTGCCTGGCTCCGCGAGGCGACGCGGCCGATTTCCCGAAATGAATAATTTGACAAAAGAGTTATCCTCATTTAACCTGATAATCGGTAATTTGCTTAAAATACAGAGGGAAAAAAGTCCTGCTATTGATTTTCATTTGAATTAATGTATAATATTGATAAACGGAGATTGATTTTCCGTTTGTTACTGATGTAAAAATCATTATAGAAAGAGGGTTTCTTTATGGCATTAGATCTCAATAAGTATGGTATTTCAGACGTACAGGCAATCTATCATAACCCGTCTTATGAACAGCTTTTTGAAGACGAGATGAATCCGGATCTGACCGGATATGATAAGGGCCAGCTCACGGAGCTCGGCGCGGTCAACGTCATGACCGGTATCTACACCGGCCGTTCGCCCAAAGACAAGTTCATCGTTGTCGATGAGAATTCCGAGAAGAACGTCTGGTGGACGACTCCAGAGTATCCGAACGACAACCACCGCGCCTCCATGGAGACCTGGGAAGCCTGCAAGAAGCTGGCCATCGATCAGCTTTCCGGCAAGAAGCTCTATGTCGTGGACGCTTTCTGCGGCGCCAACAAGGATACCCGCCTCGCGGTCCGCTTCATCATGGAAGTTGCCTGGCAGGCCCACTTTGTCGAGAACATGTTCATCAAGCCGACCGCTGAGGAGCTGGCGAATTTCGAGCCGACCTTTGTCGTCTACACCGCTTCCAAGGCGAAGGTCGAAAACTACAAGGAGCTGGGCCTCAACTCCGAGACCGCCGTTCTCTTCAACGTCACTTCCCATGAGCAGGTCATCCTGAACACCTGGTACGGCGGCGAGATGAAGAAGGGCATCTTCTCCATGATGAACTACTACCTGCCGCTCCGCGGCATCGCGGCGATGCACTGCTCCGCGAATACCGATATGAACGGCGAGAACACCGCGATCTTCTTCGGCCTTTCCGGTACGGGCAAGACCACCCTTTCCACCGATCCGAAGAGACTCCTCATCGGCGACGACGAGCACGGCTGGGACGACAACGGCGTCTTCAACTTCGAGGGCGGCTGCTACGCGAAGGTCATCAACCTTGACAAGGAGTCCGAGCCGGATATCTACAACGCGATCAAGAGAAACGCGCTTCTTGAGAACGTTACCTGCGACGAGAACGGCAAGCTTGATTTCGCGGACAAGTCCGTCACCGAGAATACCCGCGTCTCCTATCCGATCGACCACATCGAGAAGATTGTCCTCAACGTACATCCGACTTCTTCGGGTCCGGCTGCCGAGAACGTCATCTTCCTCTCCGCGGACGCGTTCGGCGTCCTTCCGCCGGTCTCCATCCTGACTCCGGAGCAGACCAAGTATTACTTCCTGTCCGGTTTCACGGCAAAGCTCGCCGGCACGGAGCGCGGCATCACCGAGCCGACCCCGACCTTCTCGGCCTGCTTCGGCCAGGCTTTCCTCGAGCTTCATCCGACCAAGTACGGTGAGGAGCTCGTCAAGAGGATGGAGCAGAGCGGCGCCAAGGCCTACCTCGTCAACACCGGCTGGAACGGCACAGGCAAGCGCATCTCCATCAAGGATACCCGCGGCATCATCGACGCGATCTTAAACGGGGATGTCCTGAAGGCTCCGACCAAGATGATTCCTTACTTCAACTTCGAAGTTCCGACCGAGCTTCCGGGCGTCGCCACCGAGATCCTTGATCCGCGCGATACCTACGCCGATCCGGCAGTCTGGGAGGAGAAGGCGAAGGATCTGGCCGGCAGGTTCATCAAGAACTTCAAGAAGTATGAGACCAACGAGGCCGGAAAGGCCCTTGTCGCTGCGGGACCGAAGCTTTGATCTGACTGTTTCGAAAATGACTGGACCGCCCTCCGAAAAGGAGGGCGGTTTGTTTGGGAGAACTTTTCATTGAAAGAACACGGAAACGAATCGAACACAATAAGAAGGCTGGCTGGGGTATGCCTGTTTGCGGCCCTTGCCGCGGTTTTTATTTTTCTTGTCATAAACAGAAATCTCTTTTTGGGGGCAGCCGCGGCGGGGGATTCTGCCTCGGAAGCGGATGCGAATCGGGGATTCTATTTTGCGGCGGCCCTTGCTTTTCCGCTTCTTGCCATGCTCCATTTTCTGGCTGTAAGAACTGTTTTTAAGAGGAAAAAAGGGGAAGAGTCCTCCCTGCTCCGCAAAATGCTTGTCGCCCTCTTTGCGGCTTTTAATTCTTTTGCCAGTTTTTATTTTATAGAGCTGCTCTATAATCCGGATCTCTATCAGATGGCTCTCAAGTTCATAATTATCGGCTGGGGGATAACCGCGGCGGCCGATCTTATTCTTATGGGACTTGTCAACTCTGTTTCCATCGGCATGATGATCGGAAATGTCTTTTTTATGGCGCTTGGACTCACGAATTATTTTGTCCTGCAGTTTCGTTCGATTCCTTTCCAGTTTATTGATCTGTTTGCGGCGGGGACTGCTCTGAGCGTGGCTCCGCAGTACACGTTTCGTCTGACCTGGCAGATGGCGCTCATGTTTTCCTTTCTTATTTCAGCCGCTTCCGTGTATAGCAGCGAAGGCGCCGTCAGGATTTTTACGAAGCTTCCGCTGAAAATCTTTCTTCGCGCCGCGGCAGTCGGGCTCGGCGGGATCTGTTTTTATGTGTTTTTCAGGACGTCTTTCTTTACGGACCAGGGGATGTGGTTCGCGAATTTTAATCCGCAGTCATCCTACGTTCGTTTTGGGATGGAGGCCTGTTTTTTGGGCTACGCAAAGCTGGCGCAGCCCTCGGTGCCGGAGGGTTACTCCGCGGAAAAGGTCGAAGAGATCATTGCGGCCGCGAAAGATGAGGCAAACGACGGCGGCGGGGCCGGCGGGGAGCTGCCGGAGAATATCATCGTTATTATGAACGAGAGCTTTTCCGACCTGTCCATTTATCCCGGCCTTCAGACTACGGAAGAGGTCATGCCATATTTCAATTCGCTTACGGAAAACGCGCAGAAGGGTCCCCTGCTGGTATCCGTGCGCGGAGGGTGGACCGCCAATACGGAATATGAGTTTCTGACCGGCAATTCCTGCCTGTATTCCCCGGGGACGGTTGTCTACAACTTTTTTATCAGGGACGACCAGTATTCCCTGGCCCGGTCGCTGAAGGCGCAGGGCTACCGGACGGAGGCGGTTCACCCCTATTATCCGGGCGGCTGGAACCGGACGATGGTTTACAAGCGGATGGCTTTTGACGAGTTTATTTCAATCGAGGCGTTTCAGGGGGTTCCGCGGACAAGATGGTGCGTGGGGGACTTCGAGGACTATAAAAAAGTGATCCGGCTGGTGGAAGAGAAGGAAGAGGGCGAAAAGCTTTTCATTTTCAATGTGACCATGCAGAACCACGGAGGCTATACTTCGGACAATTTTGATGCGGACCTACATGTTGTCGGCTATGAAGGGGACTTCGCCGGGGAGGCCGATCAGTATCTGTCCCTGATCCATCTGAGCGACCAGGCGCTGCAGTATCTGATCGGGTATTTTGAAAAAAGTGACGAAAAGACCCTGATCGTTTTCTTTGGAGATCATCAGCCGGCCCTTTCGGATGATTTCCTCTCCTATGCGTTAGGCAAGGACAGCTCGGAGATGACTTTCGAAGAGAACCAGATGACCTATGAGACCCGTTATCTTATCTGGGCCAATTACGACATTCCGGAGAGCAGCGGCGAGAGGATATCCGCCAATTATCTCGGGGAAAAAATGCTGGAGCTTGCCGGGCTTAAGGAGACGGCTTATCAGTCTTATCTCGGCAGCCTGCGGGAGACGATTCCTGCGGTCAACGCCTTTGGCTACGAGACGGCGGACGGATCCATGCACGAGCACGGCAGCGGCAAAGATCCGGAAGCGGAGAGTTTGCTTTCTGACTACGAATGCCTCATTTACAATGAGCTGATGGGAGGGAAAGCAAGGGATGAAGCATTTTTTGGATTAAACGAATAGAAGAGGGTTGGAGGATTGGATACGAGGAAGGACAGGAAGAGAGCAGCGTTCTTTCTTCTGGCAGCCGTTTTTTTTGCGGCAATTATGATTTTTGTGCTTTTTAACAGGCAGCTTTTCTTTGAGGAAACGCTGATATCGGATAAATACGGGCTTCTGATCGAAAAGGACCGTCCGAAGTATTTCGCTGCGGCGCTGGGCGCGCCCTTAGCCGCGTTTGCTTTTTTCCTGCTATCCCATATGCTGAAAAGGCGGGGGAAGGGGGAGGAGAACAGCGTCAGCAGGAAGATTCTTATCTGGTCTTTCGCGGCGGGAAACGCGTTTCTTTCATTTTTCCTGATCGAGCTTATCAACAATCCCTGGTATTATGTCCTGGGCTCGCAGTACCTGCTTCTGGGATGGGGGATCACGTTTGCCATCGATCTCATCCTGATCGGCATTTTTAATTCCGTGAGCATCGGGATGGTTCTGGGCAGTCTGTTTTTCCTGATCTGGGGGATCGCGAATTATTACGTCCTGGCATTTCGCTCGATCCCGCTTCAATACATCGATTTCTTTTCCATCAGAACCGCGATGAATGTCGCCGGCAATTATGAGTTCAAGATGTCCTGGCAGATCGTGACCGCGGTCTCGGCGGCGCTTTCCGCGGCCAGTCTCTATATAAACGGAGGACTTCTGCGCGTTTTTCAAAAGCGCGCAGGGAAAGCAGCCGTGCGGGGCGCGGCCCTTCTTCTGGCTTTTTTATTTTACGGGCTTCTCTTCCGGACGGATTTTCTTGCGGATCAGGGAATCTGGCTCCGCGATTGGCACCCGCAGTATACTTACAAGCGCTTTGGTATGGAGGCCGGTTTTTTCGCCTTCGCGAAAGCCTCCAATCCCAGGGTCCCGGAAGGATACTCTAAGGAGCGGGTGGAGGAGATTATAGAGGAAAGCCTGGCTCAGGAGAAAGAAGAAGAGCCGGAGCGCGTGCTGCCGGAGAACATCATCGTCGTCATGAATGAGAGCTTTTCCGATCTCTCAATTTATCCTCTGCTTAAGACGAAGGAGGAGGTTATGCCTTACTTTCATTCGCTTTCCGAGAACGCGGTGAAAGGCAATCTTCTGGTCTCGGTGGTCGGAGGGACGACGGCGAACACCGAGTACGAGTTCCTCACCGGAAATTCCTGCATGCTTTCCCCCTCCACCGTTGTCTACAACTCTTTCATCAAGAGCGACCAGTTCTCGCTGGCGAGGAATTTGAAAGCCCAGGGCTACCGGGCCGTCGCCATGCATCCTTATCTTCCAAACGGCTGGAACCGGGAGTTTGTCTATCCGAGGATGGGCTTTGATGAGTTTATCTCCCTGGAGGGCTTTAAGGGAGCCGATAAGGAGAGGGGCTTTGTCAGCGACCTGGGAGATTACGAGCGCCTGATCCGGGAAGTGGAGGAAAAAGAGGAAGGAGAGAAGCTTTTCATTTTCAATGTCACGATGCAGAACCACAGCGGGTATGAGACAAAGAATTATCCGGTCAGCATCCACGTCAGGGGCTATGACGGGGAGTTCCTGGGACAGGCGCAGCAGTACGAATCGCTGATCCGGAAGAGTGACGAGGCGCTTCGCTATCTGATCGAATATTTTAAGGGCAGCGACGAGAAGACCCTGCTCATCTTCTTCGGGGATCACCAGCCCTCGCTTTCGGATGATTTTGTGTCCTTCATCTTTGGAAAGGACGCGGAGGATCTCAGCTTCGCGGAGGAACAGATGAAGTACCTGACCCGCTATCTCATCTGGGCCAACTACGACCTGCCGGAAGCGGAGGGCGGGACGCTGTCGGCCAACTATCTGGCAAGCTATGCGCTGTCGCTGGCCGGGCTTCGGGGAAGCGCTTACAACGATTATCTTTCAGGGCTCAGGGAAACCGTGCCGGCGGTCAACGCCTACGGTTATCTCAGCGCGGACGGAAGCATGCATGAACACGGAAGCGGGGAGGATCCGGAGGCGGAAAGGCTGCTGAACGATTACAACTGCCTGATTTACAACGAGCTTACGGCAAATGAAGACCGGGATAAAAGCTTCTTTAGTGTTGACGAATCCGGATAAAGGTTTTATAATACTTTAGCGAGTAAACGCATTAACGCATAAAAACATATAAAGGGATGGATTCAAAAGATGCCTATTACAAATCTTCTTGAACAAAACTGCAAATTGTACCCGGAAGACTGCGCGCTTGTCGAGGTGAATCCGGCGAAGCTGGATGACCGCCGGGTTACCTGGAGGGAATATGATCTCGTCCAGTCCTCCCACTCGCAGCCTTACCGCCGCGAGATTACCTGGCGCGTTTTTAATGAGAAAGCCAACCGATTCGCGAACCTGCTCTTAGAGCGCGGGATCGGCAAGGAGGACAAGGTCGGCATCCTTCTCATGAACTGCCTGGAGTGGCTGCCGATCTATTTCGGGATTCTGAAGACCGGCGCCCTGGCCGTGCCGCTTAATTTCCGCTATACCTCGGATGAGATCGAGTACTGTGTGAAGAAGGCGGACTGCGACGTCCTTGTCTTCGGGCAGGAATTCATCGGCCGCGTCGAGGAGATCGCGGACCGGATCTCGAAAAACCGCCTGCTTTTCTTTTACGGCGACGCCTGCCCTTCCTTCGCGGAGGATTACACCAAGCTTACCTCCAACTGCTCAAGCCGCGATCCGCGTATCCTGATCACCGATGAGGACAACGCCGCTATCTACTTCTCTTCCGGGACGACGGGCTTCCCCAAGGCTATTCTTCATAACCATGAGTCCCTGATGCATTCCGCGAAGGTGGAGCAGAAGCATCACGGACAGACGAGAAAGGACGTATTCCTCTGCATTCCGCCCCTCTACCATACGGGCGCGAAGATGCACTGGTTCGGGAGCCTTATCTCCGGCAGCAAGGCGGTTCTCTTAAAAGGGACCAAGCCGAAGGACATTCTGGATACGGTTTCCCGGGAGCGCTGCTCCATCGTCTGGCTGCTGGTCCCCTGGGCCCAGGATATCCTGGACGCGCTGGACAGGGGGGAAATCTCCCTTGACCAGTACAACCTCAAGCAGTGGCGGCTCATGCATATCGGAGCCCAGCCGGTTCCGAAGAGCATGATCATGCACTGGAAGGACTATTTCCCGAACCACCAGTACGACACGAATTACGGCCTTTCCGAATCGATCGGACCCGGCTGCGTCCATCTGGGCGTCGAGAACATCGAGAAGGTCGGCGCGATCGGGGTGCCGGGCTTCGGCTGGAAGACCAAAATCGTGGATCCGGATCGGAATGAGATCCATGAGAATGAGAAAGTCGGCGAGCTCGCGGTCTTCGGACCCGGCGTCATGACCTGCTATTACAAGGATCCGGAAGCGACCGCGGAGGTCATGGACGAAGAGGGCTGGCTCTACACCGGCGACATGGCGATGCGCGACAAGGATGGTTTCATTTACCTCGTGGACCGCAAGAAGGACGTCATCATCTCGGGCGGTGAGAATATTTATCCGGTCCAGATCGAGGACTTCCTGCACACCTTCGAGCCGGTCAAGGACGTTGCGGTCATCGGGCTGCCGGACAAGCGTCTCGGCGAGAAGACCGCGGCCATCATCGAGATCAAGGAAGGCTATACCGTCACCAGGGACGAGGTCGAGGAATTCTGCATGAAGCTTCCGAAGTACAAGCGTCCCCGCGAGATCATCTTCGCCAAGGTTCCGCGCAATCCTACCGGCAAGATCGAGAAGCCGCTTCTTCGGGAGATGTACGGCGTAACCCATCTTGTGGCCGCGGAGAATCAGAGCTGATCTATGGATAATCTGACAGAATTCAGGGCAGGCATGAAAAATGGCCTGCCGATCTGTCTGGGCTATTTTGCCGTATCCTTTGCTTTCGGGATCCAGGCGGCCCAGATCGGATTATCGCCCTGGCAGGCAGGCCTGATCTCCGTTACAAACGTAACTTCAGCGGGGCAGTTTGCGGGTCTTTCGCTTATCGCCTCCCAGGGTTCCCTTGCGGAGATGGCCCTGCTGCAGCTGGTTATCAATTTACGATATCTGCTCATGTCCGCGGCCCTGTCCCAGAAGCTCTCGCCGTCTGTCCGAACGCTCCCGCGCCTTATCATGGCCTACGGGGTGACCGATGAGATCTTCGGCGTGAGCGTTACGCGTCCGGGAAACCTGAATCCCTGGTTTTCCTACGGCTGTATACTCATCTCCGTGCTGGGATGGACAGGCGGGACGGCTGCGGGAGCGTCTGCCGGCGCGGTTCTCCCGGAGATCCTGATCGCGGCGTTGGGCATTGCCCTTTACGGGATGTTCATCGCCATCATTATTCCCCCGGCCAGGGAGCAGAAGGCGGCGGCCATATGCGTCATCGCGTCTATGGCCGCTTCGGCGCTTTTTTTCGCGCTTCCCTATTTGAAAGGCATCAGCTCCGGCATGAAGATCATCATCGTCACGATCGGCGCTGCGGCTTTCTGCGCAAAGCTGTTTCCGCTTGAGGAGGAAGAGCCGTGAAGCTATATTCTTATATTCTGGTCATGGCGGCCGTCACCTATCTGATTCGTTCCCTTCCCCTGACGCTGATCAGGAAGGAGATCAAAAGCCCTTTTATCCGATCCTTTCTTTATTACGTTCCTTACGCGACGCTCGCGGCCATGACTTTCCCGGCGATTCTTTTTTCCACGGATTCCATACTGTCAGCCGCGGTCGGATTTGCGGCCGCGCTTATTCTGGCCTTTCAAAAAAAGAATCTGATCACGGTAGCGGTCGGCGCTTCCGCCGCCGTCTTTCTGACGGAGCTCCTTGCCGGATTCTTATGAGGAGGAAATGAAAATATGCTTTTGGCTATCGGCATCAGCAACACATTTACGGAGATCGGTATCCTGGATGGAAGCCGGATCACTGCCCGGGACAGGGTTTCCTCGCAGGGCGAGAGGACTCCGCTGGAATATTCGGTCTTGTTTTCATCCTTTATGGAGATGAATGGAATCCGAAAGTCGGATATCGACGGGGCGATTCTCTCGAGCGTCGTTCCCTCCCTGACTTCAGCGGTTGTAAAGGCTGTTGAGCGCGCCGCAGGGGTAAATCCTCTTATTGTCGGACCGGGAGTAAAGAGCGGGCTGCGGATCCGGATCGACGATCCGCGCCAGCTCGGCGCGGATATCGCGGCCCGGGCGGTCGGCGGGATCAGCCGCTACGGGAGTCCCCTTCTTCTTATTAATATGGGTTCCGCGACGACGATTTCCGTTATTGACGGCTCCGGAGCCTTTACGGGGACCGTGATTGTTCCGGGAGCCGGTCTGTCGCTGAACGCGCTGATCGACGGGACTTCTCAGCTTCCGGGAATTGACCTGTCCGCGCCCAGGAAGGTTATCGGGACGAATACCGTTGACAGCATGAAGAGCGGCGCCGTTTTCGGCCAGGCGGCTCTCATAGACGGCCTTGCGGAGCGGATCCTGGCGGAGCTTGGAGAAGAGGCGCGCATCGTGGCCGCGGGGACATACGCCTCCGCGATCATACCGCATTGTAAAAAGAAGATCCAGCTGGACGATGAGCTGCTTTTCCTGGGTCTTCGCCTTATATTTGAGAAAAACAGTTCAGGTTTTTCCCCGAGGGATTCAGTTCAGCGTTAGTCTGCCTGTTCTAAATGGACTTTCCATCCATCCTCAGCAAGATTTCTGCCGCTCTTTTCAACATATACTTGCAAGTCTGCCATTCTTTCTTTATACTGTAAGGGACTAAAGGTTTTTATAGGAATACTTTGTATACGGAGGCGGCGGAAAATGAACGAAACAGACTTTGGGTTATCTGCCGAATGCATTGCCGCGATGGAGGAACTTCCGCAATGCATGGTTATTCTCTCCTTATACCGGGGCGAATATCATCTTCTTCTGGTCACAAACCGTTTTCTTGAAGTCATTGGGGTCGACCGTAAAGATCTCATGGCGGTCTTTGGCGAAAAAAAAGACTATTTTTTTCATCCGGATGACCGGATCGTCCTGCAGAGCAAGCTGATCGAGATGATTCAGAATCCGGGGACACTTTTTCCTTTCCGGCTCCGCATCCTTGTTGGAAATGAATACCGTTGGTTCCGCGGAAACATGAGGGCAAAACAGGACGCCCGGGGAGGCATGCTGATTTATATCAGCACCATGGATATCACGGAGGACCATAACCGCCACCGGCGGGACAAGATCAAGGATATCCTTCTCGAGAAGGTTTTGGAGACGACCCAGACCTGTATGTTCTGGAAGGACACGAAGAGAAGGTTTGTCGGCGTGAATCAGGCCTTTCTCGATTTTTACGGATTTCCTTCTGATGAAGTCCTGATCGGCAAGACGGATGAGGATATGGGCTGGCACGACGATCCGGAGCCTTTTAAATCAGATGAGGAGCGGGTCCTTGCCGGGGCGACGACCCACCTTGTCCATGGAACCTGCCGGGTTCACGGCAAGAACCGGGATATTTTCGCAACGAAGGCCCCGGCTTATGACGGGGATGAGATTATCGGGCTGGTGGGGAGCTTTATCGACGCGACGGAGACCTTCAGCCAGCAGCGGAAGATCGAAGAACTAAAGCAGGAGCTGGAGAGGGCCCTGGACAAGGAACGGCAGCTGAACGCCGAGATGGGAATGTTTATGTCCCGGCTTAGCCATGAGCTGCGGACACCCATGAACGCGGTGATCGGCCTTTCGACCCTGGGCCTGGAACAGGAGACCCTCGCTTCGGCCAAAGAATATCTCGATAATATCCGAATCTCCGGCAAGTACCTGCTCCAGATCATCAACGAGGTCCTGGAGCTGAACAAGGTGGAATCCGGGGACCTGAAACTGAACCTTGAAAGCACGGATCTGAAGGAGATTCTGAGGGATCTTCACGCGATCCTGGATCCGATCGCCGCGGAAAAGGGTATCTCCCTTATGCTGGATGATTCCGGGATCGAATACGGAAACGTCTGCTGCGATAAGGTCCGTCTGGAACAGATCCTGATCAATCTGCTCAACAACGCGGTCAAGTTTACCGAAAGGGGCGGCCATGTGGGCCTTTTCGTGAAGCAGAGGCTTTCCGGACAGTATGTCGAGATGGCCTTCAAGGTAGAGGACGACGGATGCGGCATCAGTTCAGATTTCCTGCCGAAGATTTTCCGCCCATTCGCCCAGGAGAATCGCAATCCCTCCAAGTATGGAAACGGAACCGGACTGGGGCTCACGATCTCCCAGTCTTTTATCCGCCTGATGGGAGGGGATATCTCGGTAGAAAGCGAAGAAAACAAGGGAACCCGGTTTCTGGTGACCGTGAAGTTTCCGCTCGCCTGCAAGATAGAGCGGAAAGAAGAGGAGGTTTTCCGGGAAGATTCCTTTGAATCCCTGAAGGGCCTTCGGGCGCTTCTGGCAGAGGACAACATGATCAACCAGAAAGTGGCGGCCGGTATTCTGGGAAGGGTCGGTATGTATACGGATGTCGCGGAAAACGGCGTGGAGCTTGTCCGCCTTTTTGAACAATCGCCCCCCGGTTTCTATGATGTGATCCTGATGGATATCCACATGCCCTATATGGACGGTTTCGAGGCTTCGAGGCAGGTTCGGGGGCTGGAAAGGGCGGACGCCGCCCAGGTTCCTATTGTCGCAATGTCAGCCGATATCTTCGACGCCTCGGTTGAAATGGCGCGGAAATCCGGCATGACCGGCTATGTGACGAAACCCCTGGACATGGATACGCTCTACAGCGAGATACTCCGCCAGGTCGGAAAGAAAACCGGAAGCCGCTAAATGGTTGCCTCTGGAATATTTGGAAGAAAAAAATGGAATTAGACGGAAACCCCTTTGTGTGCTATAGTTTACGTGGAAAAGGAAAGCAGACGAACAGCTGATATCGTCTGGGACCAGGTATCACACACAGGGAGGTTTTCGTTATGAATGATTCGATCGTTTACAGCGCGCAGAATATTTTCGGCGGGGTGATCGCCAATATGCTTGTTTCCCGTAATGCGGAACAGGATTCCAATATAAACGGCATTCTGGGCGATATCCGGGATACGGTTGACGATTACATCGAGCAGGCCTGAGCGGCTTATTTCGCGAAGCTGAAAAAGCTCTGGAATCCGGGGAAAAAGTTGTTGACAAACGGAGAATAGATGCTATAATATCTTTTGTTGGCGCGTTAGAAAAGCGTTGGCGGTTCGCGGAAGTGTCGGAATTGGCAGACGAGCTAGACTAAGGATCTAGTGGCTATTGCAGTCGTGAGGGTTCAAGTCCCTTCTTCCGCACTCAGACAAATGTCAAAGGTGTACAAAGGACTCCAAAAGCCTTATTTTATAAGGATTTCGGAGTTTTTTTGTTTCTGAATTTTGAGGGCTTATATTGCTTCCGGCCTTGATAGCGCGCATATGAGATTTAACTCCATGAAAGAAGCTTTTGAGCAGGCGAAGGCAAATCAAATGAGGATTTTGGAACAGCTGAAGGGAGCGCAGGCTGCAAAAAATCGCAGATTAGAGGAACTTAAGAGAGCAAAGGCTGCAGAAGATGCTCACTGGCATGAGAAAAGCTGCAAGGAGTGCGGAAGCCCGATCAGATACCGGGATACATGGTCGCACATTCCCAACTATTGCGATAAATGCAAGGCAAAATTTGATGAGAAGAAGAAGGAAAGAGAAAGTAAGAAGCGCGAGAAGGAATGCAGAGGCTGCGGGAAAACGATCATTTATTACACGGATTGGGAGCATATCCCGAACTATTGTAAGGAGTGCCGGGAGAAGGGAAGC